>NZ_JBEPAA010000134.1:0-12439 GCF_040298365.1 Kitasatospora sp. NPDC001603 | reverse complement strand
CAGCCCAGACCGGCCCACCGGCCCCGCCGGGGCCGGTCCGCCCCCCCCGAGAACGGCGCCGAGAACGGCCCGGCCCGGGCGGTCAGCCGCGCGCCGCCGGGAGCGCGATCTCGAAGCAGCAGCCCCCGGTGACGTTGTGCACCCGGGCCCGGCCGGCGTGCGCCTCGACGATGCCGCGGACGATGGCCAGCCCCAGCCCGGCGCCGCTGTCCCCGCCCTCGCCGCCCTCGCCGCCCTCACCGCGATCGCGCCGCGGCGTGCGGGCGGCGCTGCCGCGCCAGCCGGTCTCGAAGACCCGCGAGAGGTCCTGCTCCGGGATGCCGCCGCAGCCGTCGGTGACCGAGAGCACCACCTCGTCCACCTCGCGGCGGGCGGAGACGGCGACCACACCGTCCTCGGGCGTCGAACGGATCGCGTTGACCAGCAGGTTGCCGAGCACCCGGGTGATCTCACCGCTGTCCACCTCGACCGGCTCGGCGGCGACCTGCCGGCCCTCCAGGCGGACGCCGCGCTGCCGGGCCAGCGGGTGGGCGCCGGCCAGCGCGTCGTCGACCAGGTCGTAGACCGACACCCGGGCGAGCGACAGGGACAGCGCGCCGGCCTGGATCCGGGAGAGTTCGAAGAGGTCGTCGACCATCCCGGTGAGCCGCTCGACCTCGGAGCGGATCCGCTTGAGGTACTGGTCCGGCCTTTCGGCCACGCCGTCCTCCAGCGCCTCGGCCATGGCGCGCAGCCCGGCCAGCGGGGTGCGCAGGTCGTGGGAGATCCAGGCGATCAGCTCGCGCCGCGAGGCGTCCAGCGCCTGCGCCCGGGCACGGGACTCGGCGAGCCGGGCGCTGGTGGCGGCGAGTTCCTCGCTGAGCTGGGCCAGTTCGAGGCCGAGCGGGTGCGCCGGCGCGGTGAAGCCGGCGTCGCTCCCGACGGTGCGGGCGGCTTCGGTGAGCGCCCGGCTGCCGGCCACCACCTGGCGGCCGAGCAGCGCGGCCGTGAGCAGTGAGACCACGGAGGCCATCCCGAGGACCGTGATCACCACCCCGAGGTCGTGTCCGGAGAGGAACATCGCCTGGGCGACGGCGAACGTCCCGGAGGTGACCGCGAGGACGGTGACGACGGCGACGCAGAAGAGCGAGAGCGCCATCGAGCGGCGGCGCAGCAGTCGCACCGCCACCCAGCCGAGCAGACCGGCACCGGTGGCGCCGAGCCCCGCGAACAGGGCGATCAGCAGCAGGTCCTTCACTCCGAGCCGTCCTTGCGGTCCGTGCCGTGTTCCGTCGTCGCCCCTGGCGCGTCCGCCGTCACCGGGTCGTAGCGGTAGCCGACGCCCCAGACGGTGGTGATCAGGGTCGGTGCGGCGGGGTCGTCCTCGATCTTCTCGCGCAGCCGGCGGACGTGGACGGTGACGGTGGACAGGTCGCCGAAGTCCCAGCCCCAGACCCGCTGCATCAGCTCCTGCCGGGCGAAGACCGTCCGGGGGTGCCGGAGGAGGAACGCGAGCAGGTCGAACTCCCGGAGTGTGAGGAGGAGTTCGCTCCCCCTGCGGTGGGCGCGGCGGGCCTGCGGGTCGAGCGTGATGTCCCCGGACACCAGCGGCCCGGGGGCCGTGAGGGCGGGCGCGGCGGCCCGGGAGCGGCGCAGCACGGACTGGACCCGCAGCACGAGTTCACGCGGGCTGAACGGCTTGGTGACGTAGTCGTCCGCGCCCAGTTCCAGACCGAGGATGCGGTCCGCCTCGTCGCCCTTGGCGGTGAGCATGACCACCGGCAGGTCGGCGCCGGCCTCGGTGGCGCGCAGCCTGCGCAGCAGTTCGAGGCCGTCGATCCCGGGCAGCATGAGGTCCAGGACCAGCAGGTCGGGGCGGTGCCGGCGCGCCAGGTCGAGGCCCTGGTTCCCGTCGCTCGCCCGGTCGACCCGGTGGCCGGCCCGGGTGAGGTAGCCGGCGACGACCTCGGCCACGGTGAGGTCGTCGTCGATCACCAGGACGCGGGCGGGGTCGGGTGGTCCGCCGGAGGCGGGGCTCTCGTTCACCTCGCCGAGGATACGAGCTGCGGGCGGGGCCGGACGGGTCGCGCCGGCGCACGTTCGGGTTCCGTAAGATCGCGGGCGCGGCCGGGCCGGGGCGGTGCCCGCCGTTGGACTTTCGTAAGGGCGCGGTTCGGCCGCCGCCGGGCCGCCCGCCCTTAGCGTGGCCGACGTGATCTCTCCGACTCCCCCCGTACCGTCCGCCGGACCGCCGTCCGCCGATGTGATCCTGCCCTGCCTCGACGAGGCCGCGGCGCTGCCCTGGGTGCTGGGGCGGATCCCCGCGGGCTGGCGGGCGATCGTCGTCGACAACGGCTCCCGCGACGGCTCCGCCGACCTGGCGCGCTCGCTGGGCGCGACCGTCGTCGAGGAGCCGCGGCGCGGCTTCGGCGCCGCCTGCCACGCCGGACTGCTCGCCGCCACCGCCGAGCTGGTCTGCTTCCTGGACTGTGACGGTTCGCTGGATCCCGCCCAGCTGCCGCGGGTCGCCGCGCCGGTCCTGGACGGTTCGGCGGACCTCGTGCTGGGCCGGCGCGTCCCGGCGGCCGCCGGGGCCTGGCCGCCGCACGCCCGGCTGGCCAACGCCGTGCTGGCCCGCCGGCTGCGGGCGCGGACGGGGGCGCCGCTGCACGACCTCGGGCCGATGCGGGCCGCCCGCCGTGAGCGGCTGCTGGCCCTGGGCCTGGGTGACCGCCGCTCCGGCTACCCGCTGGAGATGGTGCTCGCCGCCTCGGCGGCGGGGATGCGGATCGCCGAGACGCCCGTCGACTACCTGCCGCGCACCGGTCGCTCCAAGGTCACCGGTACCGTGCGCGGCACCCGGCAGGCCGTCCGCGACATGCGGGCCGTGCTGGCCGCGCCGCCGGCCACCCTGCTGGTGATCGCCAAGTCGCCCGCCCCGGGGCGGGTGAAGACCCGGCTCACCCCGCCCTGCACACCCGAGCAGGCCGCGGCGCTGGCCGAGGCCGCGCTCGCCGACACCCTGGCCACCCTCGGCCGGGTGCCGGCCGGGCGGCGGCTGCTCGTGCTGGACGGCGAGGCCGGACGCTGGCTCCCGCCCGGCTGGCAGGTCGTGCCGCAGCGGGGCGGCGGACTGGACGAACGACTGGCGGCCGCCTTCGCGCACGCCGCCGAGGCCGCCCCGGAGGCGCCGGCGCTGCTGGTCGGCATGGACACCCCGCAGGTGGACGCGGCGCTGCTCGCGGAGCCGCTGTCGCCCGCCCGGCGCGGGGGCGCCGACGCCTGGTACGGGCCGGCCGCCGACGGCGGGTTCTGGGCGCTCGGGCTGGCCCGGCCGACCGGGGAGCTGGCCCGGCGGCTGCTGCTGGGGCTGCCGATGTCCACCCCGGAGACCGGGCGCGCCCTGCTCGACCGTCTGACCGCCGAGCGGCTCGCCGTCCACCATCTCCCGGTGCTCACCGACGTGGACACCGTCGCCGACGCGCGGCTGGTCGCCGCCGAGGCTCCGCACAGCGGCTTCGCGGCCCGCCTGCGCGCGATGAAGCCCGCCGACGCGGTCGAGGCCCATGACGCGGTCGAGGCGGCCGGCGCGCTCGGGACCGGTGGCCCGGAGCAGGCCGACGACGCGCTCGGGACCACCTCGGAGGTGACGCGATGACCGTCGCCGCCGGAGCGTGGGTGGACGACCCGTTCGCCGAGGCCGTCCGCGACGGGCGGGGTCCGCTCTGGCTGCGCGGCGAGGACGGCCACCGGATCCCGCTCGACGTCGAGCGCTGGTGCGCACCCGCCGCCGGGGCGGACCACGGGCTGCTGGAGCGCTGCCGCCGGCTGACCGCGCCGGTGGTGGACCTCGGCTGCGGACCCGGCCGGCTGGTCGCGGCCCTGCTGGAGCTGGGCGTGCCGGCGCTCGGCGTCGACATCACCGGAGCGGCGGTGGACCGCACCCGGCGCCTCGGCGGCCCGGCCCTGTGCCGCTCGGTGTTCGACCGGCTGCCCGCCGAGGGCCGCTGGGGCGGGGCGCTCCTCGCCGACGGCAACCTCGGCATCGGCGGCGACCCGGGGCTGCTGCTGCGCCGCGGCGCCGAACTCCTCGCACCGGGAGGCGTGCTGCTGGTCGAGGTGGATCCGCGGGAGATCGACGAACGGATCACCGTCCGGGTGGAGGGCTACGACGGGCGGCTCGGGCCGCCGTTCGCCTGGGCCCGCTGCGGCGCGGCGGCCACCGCCCGCCGGGCCGAGCGCGCCGGGCTGGCCGAGACCGAGCGCTGGTCCGCCCTCGGCCGCCGGTTCCTCGCCTTCAGGAGGGCTGCCCGTCCCCGCTGACGGGCACCGCTTCGGCGTCCGCCGCCGGGCGCTCCGCCGTCCACAGCGGGTGCTCGCGCTCGGCCCAGCGCCGGTCGACCAGCCCGGTCCGCATGCCGCGCCGGGCCTCCGGATCCCGGACGGCCATCCAGACGTGCCCGGCGGTCACCACGGCGATGGCCGCCGCGAGCCAGTCGTGGACGAAGGTCGCGCCGGTCCGCCAGGCCGTCGGCGCCAGGTGGGTGAGCCACATCAGCAGGCCCGTCCCGAGGATCACCAGCATCGCGCCCAGCGTCCACTGGGCGTAGAGCTTCTGCCCGGCGTTGAACTTCCCCGCCGGGCGGTACGAGGCGCGGGCCCGGGTCGCCCGGAGCCAGACCCAGTCCACCGGGTGGAAGCGGCTCAGCCTCGACACGTCCGCCCGCACCGCCCGGAAGGCGAGCCCGAGCAGCAGCGGTACCGGCAGGGCCAGTCCGCACCAGACGTGCACGGTGACCACCAGGCGCCGGCGGCCGACCAGTTCGGCCAGCGGCGGCAGGTAGAGGCAGGCGGCGGTGGCCAGGCAGACCAGCATCAGGGCCGCGGTGGTGCGGTGCACCCAGCGCTCGGCGCGGGCGAAGCGGAGCAGGAGGTCAGGCGGTCGGGGCATCGTCACGTCCGTTCGAGCGGCCGACCCAGGCGTCGACGTCGTAGCCGTTGCGCTCCCAGTACCCGGGCTCCACGCTGTCGGTCACGGTGATGCCCGACAGCCACTTGGCCGACTTGTAGAAGTACATCGGCGCCACGTACAGGCGCACCGGTCCGCCGTGGGAGTGGGAGATCGGGGCGTCCTGGAGCTTGAGCGCGACCACCACGTCGTCCCGCCGGGCCTGCTCCAGGGTGAGGCTCTCGGTGTACTCGCCGTCGAAGCAGCTGAACCGGACCGCCCGGGCGCCCGCCGAGACGCCGGCGGCGTCCAGCAGGTGTGCCAGCGGCACTCCCTCGAACGGGGTGTTCGGCACCCGCCAGCCGGTCACGCACTGCACGTCGCGCACGATCCGGCGCTGCGGCATCGCCTGGAGGTCGGCCAGCCGGTAGCTTCCGGGGCGCTCCACCAGGCCGTCCACCGTGAGGCTGTAGGTGTCGGGGCTCCGGGAGGGCACCGAGGCCACCACGGAGTAGTACCGGAAGCCGCCGCCGCCCGGCAGCAGGCCGGTGAGCCCGGTCGGGTCCTGGCCGGCCAGGGCGTCCTGGGCGCGTTGGAGAAAGGGTCCGGCCGCCACGCCGGCGGCGCCGAGGCCGACCAGGCCGAGCACCACCCGCCGGCCCACCGGGGTGCCCCGGGATCGCTTCGCTCTACTGTCCACGGCTCGATTGGAACAGCCGGCCCGTACCCGCGACCAGCCCCGACGCCGAGCCGTCAGGCTTTCGTCATCTCCCGCGCGCCCGCCGAGGCCCGTTCCCCGGCCGCGCACCGCCGGGCGCGCAGGAGCCCGCGCACCGCCGGCACCCCGAGCACGCAGGCCAGCGCGGCCCCGTACGCGGCCTGCTGCGCCGGCCCGCCGCCGACCAGGTAGAGCACCTGCCCGGCGGCCGGGACGGCCAGCCACTCCCAGCCGCCGTCGAGCGCGACCAGGGCCACCACCAGCAGGCCGTACCAGGGGTAGGCCGGCGCGACGAGCAGCAGGGCCGTGCCGGTCACCAGCAGCGCGCCCCGCCACGGGCGGCGGGGGTCGCCGTGCCGCAGCACCCGCCACACCACCGCCGCCAGCACCAGGGCCGCCGCCCACGGCGCCCAGCTGTCGGGCACCGCCAGGCGCAGCAGCCCGAACCGGTCCAGGTGCCCCTGCTCGTAGCCCTCCTCCCGGAGGTAGCCCGGCAGGTACCCGAGCACCGCCGGGCCCGAGACGGCGACGTGGGGCAGGTACGCCAGCGCGAACGCCCCGAGCGCCGCGCCGAGGACGGCGACGTCCCCGCGGGTCGGCCGGCGGGCGAGCGCCCCCGACAGTGCCCCCGACAACGCCCCGGGCAGGGCGAGGGCCGGCAGCAGCTTGGTGGCGACCGAGGCGCCGAGCAGCACGCCCCCGGTGCCGGGCCGGCGACCGGCCACGCAGCCCAGCCCGACGGTCATCAGCAGCGCGCCGAGGGTGTCGACGTGCGCGTCGTTGACCGCCCACACGGTGATGCCGGGGCACCACCCCCAGAGCGCCGCCCGCCGGCCGCCCCGCCCGACCACCAGCAGCGCGCCCGTGGTCGCGACCGCCAGCAGCGCGCCGCCCACCTGCACCCCGCGCACCCCGCCCCCGAAGGGGTGCACGGCGAGGAACCAGGCCTGCGCGACCGGCGGGTAGACGGTGCGCACGGCGGGCCGGTTGATCCGGGTGCAGTCGCCCGCCGCCGTCCGCCGCTCGTCCCACCCCGTGCAGCCGTCCGTCACCGGGAACAGGCCCGGGTCGCGCAGCCGGGCCAGCGCCGGGTCGTCCGGGGCGTGCGCGTAGGGGGAGATGCCGGCCGCCTGCACCCGGCCGTCCCAGACGTACCGGTAGGCGTCGTCGCTGGTCCGGGGCGGTGCGAGCAGTCCGACGGCGGCGACCGCCACGCTCCCGGCCAGCACCAGCGGCGCCACCCGGCGGGCCGGCACCCGCCGCAGGAGCAGCAGCGCCAGCACGAACAGGCCCGCGTCGAGGGCGTACCAGCCGTGGAGCGGGCCGCGGTCGGCGAGCGTGCCGCCGCCGGTCACGGTCGCCGCCAGGGCCGCCACCAGGGCGGCGAGGACGAGCGTGCAGGGCAGAAGGGTCCGAGTGGCCACCCGCTCACCCTGCCACCGCGGCGGCGGCGCGAACGGCCGCGGCGGCCCCCGTTCGACTTCCGTAAGCACGTCGTACCCGCCGCGCGGGGCCGGATGGCGCTTCGATGAGGGCGTGGATTCCAAGCACCCCGGCGCCCGGCGCCGCCCCCGCCCCGCCCTCCCGCCGCCGCCCGCGTCCCTGCGCCGCGGCCCGTTCCGGGACGGCGTCTTCCGCTCGGCCCTGCACGAGCCGCGCACCGCCGTCGTCCTCGGCCGGTGGCTGGGCGCCGCGCTGGTGGTCTGCTTCCTGACCGGTCTCCTCAGCCACCTGCTCCAGGACCCGACGGGCCGGCTCGCGGGCCTGCTGCCCGCGCGCCCGGTGAACGGCTACCGCGTCACCCAGGGGCTGCACGTCGTCAGCGGGATCGCCGCCGTCCCGCTGCTCGGGGCCAAGCTCTGGACGGTGTACCCGCGGCTGTTCGAGTGGCCGCCGGTCCGGAGCGCGGCGCACGCGCTGGAGCGGCTGGGCATCGCCGTCCTGGTGGCCGCCCTGCTGCTGGAACTGTTCACCGGCCTGCTGAACACCCTCCAGTGGTACCCGTGGCCGTTCCCGTTCCGGCAGACCCACTTCTGGGTCGGCTGGCTGGCCACCGGCGGCCTGCTGGTCCACCTCGCGGCCAAGGCGCCGCTGATCGCCCGGAACTGGCGCCGGCCCCGGCTCACCGTCCCCGGGCGGCGCGCCTTCCTGACCTCGGTCGCCGCGGCGGTCGGCGCGGTGACGCTCACCACGGCCGGGCAGAGCGTGGCCTGGCTGCGCCCGCTGAACCTGCTGGCGCCGCGCCGGCCCGACCTGGGCCCGCAGGGGCTCCCGGTGAACCGCACCGCCGCGCAGGCCGGGACGGTGGAGGTGCCCGCCGGCTGGCGGCTGCGGGTGGACGGCCCCCGGCCGTACGAGATCGGTCTCGACGAACTGGCCCGGCTCCCCCAGCACGAGGCGGTCCTGCCGATCGCCTGTGTGGAGGGCTGGAGCGCGAGCGCCCGCTGGGGCGGCGTCCGGGTCGCCGAGCTGATGGCCCGGGCCGGTGCGCCGGCCGGCTCCGCCGTGCGGGTCACCTCGCTGGAGGAGGAGGGACCCTACCGGGTGATGGAGATGCCCGCGCAGTACGTCGACGACCCGCTCACCCTGCTCGCCCTCCGGGTCGACGGCGAGACGCTGGACGCCGACCACGGCTTCCCCGCGCGCGTCATCGCGCCGAACCGCCCCGGCGTGCTGCAGACCAAGTGGGTCGCCCGGCTGGAGGTGTCCCGATGACCGGCTGGCTCCGCGGCACCACCCTCGCCGCCGGTCTCGCCCTGATCGGCTACGGCCTCTACGGCCTGCTGACCGACGTCTACCTCACCGACCCGGCGCAGGTCCTGGTCTGGGGGATCGGGGCGCTGGTCCTGCACGACGGGGTCTGGCTCCCGCTGCTCTGCCTGGTCGGCGCCCACCTGGCCCGCGGACCGGTGCTGCGCGGCTGGCTGGTGGTGGCCGCCGCCGTGACCGCCGTCGGACTCCCGGCCGTGCTGCGCGCCGACGACGACCACGGCAACTCCTCGCTGCTGCCGCTGCCCTACCTGCGCAACTGGCTCGCCGTCCTGGCCGCCACCGCCGCACTCGCCCTGCTGATCGGGCTCGTCCGGCGGTGGCGCCGGCCCCGGCCGGTCAGTCGCCCGGCACGCCGGGAAGACCGGTCGTGAGGCCGTCCAGTGCGTGACCGCACGGGCAGGCGCGCTCGGTGGGCAGCAGGCCGATCGTCTTGAACAGCACCGTGCGCAGCCGCTCGACGTTGCGCGCGAAGACGGCGAGCACCTCCGCGTGGGTGACCCCCTCGCCGCTCTCCACCCCCGCGTCGAGGTCGGTGACCAGGGCCACGGAGGTGTAGCAGAGGCCGAGTTCGCGCGCCAGGACGGCCTCCGGGTGGCCGGTCATCCCGACCACCGACCAGCCGTTGGCGGTGAACCACCGGGACTCGGCGCGGGTCGAGAAGCGGGGGCCCTCGATCACCACCAGGGTGCCGCCGTCCACGGGCTCCCAGGCGGCGCCGGCCGCCGCCGAGAGCGTGGCCCGGCGCCCCAGCGGGCAGTACGGGTCCGCCATCGACACGTGCACCACCTCGGGCACCGAGCCGTCCGGCAGCGGCAGTCCGTCGTAGTAGGTCTGCGCCCGGCCGCTGGTCCGGTCCACGAACTGGTCCGGCACCAGCAGCGTCCCCGGTCCGTACTCGGGCCGCAGCCCGCCCACCGCGCAGGGCCCGAGCACCTGGCGGACGCCGAGCGAGCGCAGCGCCCAGAGGTTGGCCCGGTAGTTGATCCGGTGCGGCGGGAGGCGGTGGCCGCGGCCGTGCCGGGGCAGGAAGGCGACCCGGCGGCCGGCCACCTCGCCGACGAACAGCGCGTCGCTCGGCTCGCCGTACGGGGTCCGGATCCGCACCTCGACCATGTCGTCCAGCAGCTCGTAGAGCCCGGAGCCGCCGATCACCCCCACATCCGCGCGGGGCAGGATGATCTGATCGTCCGTCACTGAATCCACCTCTCTCACCTGACTGTGCCGCCACTGTAGGAGCCGGCGCCGGGAGATCCCGCGCGTACGGCCTTACGATCCGCGAACGGCTGCCGGGCGGCGGGCGTGCGTGGCGTCGCCGCCCGGAAAGGGCGCGCCTCCTCGGGCCCGCTACGGGCGGCTACCGCTCCCTCCCGTCCTGCGCCCTCCTGCCCTGGCACCGGACCCCCAGGAAACGTCAGCCCATATGATCAACTTCTCGGGGCGCCGGTCGAGGGCCGCCGCCCGCGCATCGAACACAGGGGGATGATCACATGATCGAACTGTCCACCAGACCGATGACCTGGGTGATGGCCGGCGACAGCATCACCCAGGCCGTCCTGCACACGCACGGCGCCCGCGGCTGGGTGGAGCACGTGCACGAACGCGTCGGCTGGCAGCTCGACCGGCTGACCGACATCGTGGTCAACACCGGGGTGTCCGGCTGGCGCGCCACCGACGTCCTCGGCGCGTACGACCACCTCATCGGCCGGTTCGCCCCCGACGTGCTGTCCATCTCGCTGGGCACCAACGACGCCCGCGCCGGGCTCGACGGACTCGCCGAGTTCCACGCGTCGATGCGCGCGATCATCGCCAGGACCGACGGTGCCCAGATCGTGCTGCACACGCCCCTCGTGGTCAGCCGGGCCGGACGCGCCGCCCGCGCCGAACTGCCCGCCTACTGCCAGGCGGTGCGCGAGATCGCCGCGGACACCGGAGCCCTGCTGGTCGACCACGAGGCCTACTGGCTCGCCCACTTCCCCGACAGCGACCCGATCGCCTGGCTCGACGACCCCGCGCACCCCAACGCCGTCGGCCACCGGCACATGGCCGACCTCACGCTCCGCACGCTGGGCCTGGGCGAACTCACCGAGCTGTGACGGCCCCGGGCGGCCGGGCGGCCGGTCACGGCCGGCGGGCGAGCAGCCCGACCGTCCCGGCGCGCCGGTTCCAGGCGATGACGGCCAGCGGCACCATGAAGACGAACGGCGTCCCGGCGTTCTCGCCGTGCATCGCGGTGAGCTGGGTGACGAACGCGAACGCCAGGAAGACGATCAGCCCCATGGCGGCCGGCCCGGCCAGGCGGCGGACCAGCAGGCCGACCGCGCCGGCCAGTTCCACCAGCCCGGTCAGGTACATGAACCAGTGGCCCGCCCCGATCGCGTCGAAGACCTCCGTCGCGGCGGGCAGTGCGAGCAGCTTCGGGAGCGCGCTGGCCAGGGCGAAGAAGAGGGCGAGCAGCACCCGCAACGCCAGGACCACACCGGCCACGGCCCTGCCGGACCTCGCGGTGGTCGTCACGTCAGGGGCGGTGAGGGTGGTGATGTCGGACATGTCAGGTCTCCTCGGGTAGCGGGCGATGCTTTCCCAGGTTTGACCGCCGCCACCACCCGAACTCATCGGTCCCGGAAGAACTGTTTCGTCCGCCGCCCCGGCAGCCCGCCCAGCGTCCTTCAGGCCCTGACGACGGGGACGACCTCCGGCTCCGTGCGGTGCGCGCCCGGGCCGTGCGCGTCGCCGGAGTGCCGGTCAGACGAACGGGAAGTACCGCGTGAAGGCCTGCGGAGTGACGGCGAGGAAGCCGTCGAAGGGCGCGTCGAGCTGCTGGATCAGCAGGATGGTGAAGGCGATCAGCCCGGTCAGCCCCATCACCATCACCACGTGGGTGGCGCTGCGCTTGATGCCGAACAGGAACATGAACGCCACCGTGAGTGTGCCGCCGATGACCAGCCCGACCCAGAGCACCGTGGAGAGGCTGCTCATCGCCGACGCCTCCCGGCCCCGGCGGGCGTCGTCGAGGGTGGTGAGGACGGCGAGCATCTCCTGCGAGGCGTTCTGCTGGGTGGGGGTGTCGTCCTGCGAGGAGGTCTGACTGACCGTCCGCAGCTGGTTCAGCAGCCCCCAGCCGTCCGGGCCGAGCGGCTCGCGCGCCGCCATCCGCGGCCACTCGGCGTGCACGACCTGGACGGCGTAGGCGGTGGCCGTGGTGCGCAGCGCGTCGCGGCGGTCCGGCGGCAGGAGGTCGGCGAGCAGGTAGGTCTGGTGGAGGGCGCCGGCCTCGTCCTGGGAGTGGTTGAGGGCGCCGCTGTGGATCTCCCAGACCGAGACCATCGAGAGGCCGAGCACCAGGGCGTACAGGACGCCGACCATCATCGCGATGTACTCGGCGACGTCCTCGCGCGGCTCGGCGTCCTCGGGGACGGGGAAGAAGCGCCCCTTCAGCAGGACGATGGCGGCGGCCACCAGGGCGGCGCCCAGGACGACGGCGAGTGTCTGCAGCAGGTTCGACACGGTGGTTCCCGGGGGTTCAGCGGCGGAAGCGGGAGAGCGCCGCGACCGCGGCGGCGGCGGGCAGCAGGACGACCAGCAGGACGGAGGCGACCGGCAGGGCGTCCGGCGAGCGGCCGCCCGGGCGCGGGGTGCGACCGGACCCGGCGGCGTGGTGCGGGCCGACCGGGGTGGCGGCGGCGGTGGGGGTGGCGACCTCCACCGAGGGGTTGCGGGTGACCGCGGGCGACGGGGACGGCTCCGGGGAGGGGGCGGGGACGGTCGGAGCGGAGGGCGCGGGGGTCGCCGCGAGCGCCGCAGGCACCGGGACATCGGCGGGCAGGGCGGGTAGGGCGGGCACCGCAGGCACGGCGGGCGGCTCGGGGGGTGGCGCGGGAACCCGGGCCGGGGCGGGAGCCGGGGCGGGAGCAGGGGCGGGGGCGGGAGCGGGGGCGGGAGTGCGAGGCGGCCTCGACCCCGTAGGCCTGGTGACCGTAGAAGGTGATGTTCAGGTAATTGGTGAGGATCTGGTCCTTCGTCAG
>NZ_JBEPAA010000133.1:0-12641 GCF_040298365.1 Kitasatospora sp. NPDC001603 | reverse complement strand
GTGTTGGCGGTGGTGCGGGGCAGTGCGGTGAACCAGGACGGTGCGTCGAACGGGCTGACGGCGCCGAACGGTCCGTCGCAGGAGCGGGTGATCCGACAGGCGTTGGCGAGTGCGGGGTTGTCGGCGGCGGATGTGGACGCGGTGGAGGCGCACGGGACGGGGACGCGGTTGGGTGACCCGATCGAGGCGGAGGCGTTGCTGGCGACGTACGGGCGCGGGCGGGACGCGGACCGGCCGCTGTATCTGGGGTCGGTGAAGTCGAACATCGGGCACACGCAGGCGGCCGCGGGTGTGGCCGGCGTGATCAAGATGGTGATGGCGCTGCGCAGCGGTCTGCTGCCGCGGTCCCTGCACCTCGACACCCCGACACCCCACGTCGACTGGACAGCCGGGGCGGTGGAGTTGCTGGGCGAGGCCCGGGAGTGGTTCCCGGGTGACCGGCCGCGTCGCGCCGGTGTCTCCTCGTTCGGGATCAGTGGCACCAACGCGCATGTGATCCTCGAAGAGGGGGATCCGGCGGCGGTCGCGGTGGGCGGTGACCGGGCGGCGATGCCGGTGGTGCCGTGGGTGGTGTCGGCGCGGTCGGCGGAGGCGCTGGGCGGGCAGCTGGCCCGGGTGGCGGAGCTGGCGTCCTCGGGCGATGTCGACCCGGTGGATGTCGGGTGGTCGTTGGCGACGTCGCGGGCGGTGCTGGAGCACCGGGCGGTGCTGCTGGGCGCCGATGTCGTAAGCGCCGGAGCCGGTGCGGTTCGGGCGGGTGTGGGGTTCCTGTTCGCGGGCCAGGGTGGTCAGCGGGTGGGGATGGGGCGGGAGTTGTACGGGGCGTTCCCGGTGTTCCGGGAGGCGTTCGACGAGGTGTGTGCGGTGCTCGACGCGCCGGTGGCCGAGGTCGTCGCCTCGGGTGAGGGCCTGGGCCGCACCGGGTTGGCGCAGCCGGCGCTGTTCGCGCTGGAGGTGGCGCTGTTCCGGCTGCTCGCCTCCTGGGGTGTGGCTCCGCGTGTGCTGGTGGGGCATTCGGTGGGTGAGATCGCGGCGGCGCATGTGGCCGGGGTCTTGGATCTGGTGGACGCGGGTGCGCTGGTGTCGGCGCGGGCCCGGTTGATGGACGCGCTGCCCGCCGGTGGGGCGATGGTCGCGGTGGAGGCGGCCGAGGAGGAGGTCCTCCCGTTGCTCGCCGGGCTCGTGGAGGTGGGTGTCGCGGCGGTCAACTCGGCTACTTCGGTGGTGGTTTCGGGTGCGGAGGGCGCGGTTCGGGGGGTCGTCGAGGCGCTGCCGGGCCGCCGCACCAAGCGGCTGGAGGTCAGCCATGCGTTCCACTCCCCGCTGATGGCGCCGATGCTGGAGGACTTCCGTGCGGTGGTGGCGGGTCTGACCTTCCACCCGCCGCGCCTTGCGGCGGTCTCGACCGTCACCGGCCTGCCGGTCGACGGCGAGTGGTGCGACCCGGCCTACTGGGTGGACCATGTGTCCCGCACGGTCCGTTTCGCGGACGCGGTCGAGGCGGCGGGTGTGGGCGCCTGGGTCGAACTCGGCCCCGACGGTGTGCTCTCCGCCCTCGTCGACGCTGCCGCGCCCGCGCTGCGAGGGGACCGGCCGGAGGCCCGCCAGGCGGTGACGGCGCTCGCGCACGCCTTCGTCCACGGTGCGGACGTCGACTGGGCGGCGCTGTTCGCGGGGCATCACCCGCGTCTGGTCGAGCTGCCGACGTACGCCTTCCAGCGCGAGCGCTACTGGCTGGAGCCCGTCGCGGGTGACGTCGCCTCCGCCGGACTCACCGACGCCGCCCACCCGCTGCTCGCCGCCGTCGTCGAACTCCCTGACGGCGGGACGGTGCTGACCGGGCGGATCTCCCTCGCCACCCACCCCTGGCTGGCCGACCACGTGGTGCCCGGAGGACTGCTGCTCCCCGGCGCGGCCTTCGTCGAGCTGGCCGTCGCGGCCGGTGACCGCGTCGGCGCGCCCCGGATCGAGGACCTGACGGTGACCGCGCCGCTGCCCCTCGCCGAGCACGGCGTCGCCCTGATCCGGGTGACCGTGTCGGCCGAGGACGCCGCCGGGCGCCGGGACCTCGGCGTCGACTCGCGGGCCGACGCCGAGGACGAGTGGACGCGCAACGCGAGCGGTCTGCTCGGCCGGGCCGCCGCCGAGCCGTCGGCCGCCGGGGCGTGGCCGCCGCCGGAGGCGGTCGAGGTCGACACGACGGACGTCTACCGGCGGCTGGCCGAGCACGGCTACGCCTACGGACCGGCCTTCCGCGGGCTGCGGCGGCTCTGGCGGGCCGGTGCGGACCTCTGCGCCGAGGTCGAGCGGGCGGCGCCCGCCGAGGACGCCTTCGTCGTCCACCCCGCGCTGCTCGACGCCGCCCTGCACCCGTGGCTGCCGGGCGCCACCACCGGGGACGGCCCGCGCCTGCTGCCGTTCGCCTGGCAGGGCGTGGAGGTCCACGCGACCGGGACCGGCCGGCTGCGGGTCCGGATCACCCCGGTGGGGCCCGACGCGGTGGCCCTGCACCTCGCCGACGCGGCCGGCCGGCCGGTGCTGACCGTCGACTCGCTCACCTGGCGCGAGGCACGCGGCCCCGCCGACGCCGCTGCCAGGCACCTCTTCCAGGTGGACTGGACCCCGGTCGGGACGGCCGGGGCCGAGGCCGCGGACCAGGTCGAGCTGGCCTGGGACGCCGATCCGGCCGCGCTGTCCGGTCCGGTGCCGGCGCTCGTCACGGTCTCGGTGCCCGCCGGTGGCGCGGACGTCGTCGCCTCGGCCCACGAGCTGACCCGGGGGGCGCTCCGACTGGTCCAGGGCTGGCTGGCGCAGGAGCGGTTCGCCGACGCCTGCCTGGCCTTCGTGCTCGACGAGACCGATGTGGCCGCGGCGGGCGTGCGCGGGCTGCTCCGGTCGGCGAGCACCGAGCACCCGGGCCGGTTCAGGATCGTCGCGGTGACCGGCCGGCCCGGCCCGGCGGCGCTGCCGCTGCCCGACGTGGCCGAGCCGGAACTGGCGCTGCGCGACGGCGTCGTCCTGGCGCCGCGGCTGGCCCGGCTGGCGCCCGCGGCGGACGCGCCGGAGCTCCGGTTCGACCCGGAGGGGACGCTGCTGCTCACCGGCGGTACCGGCGAGCTGGGCGCTTCGCTGGCCCGGCACCTGGTCCGCGTCCACGACGTCCGGCGGCTGCTGGTCCTGAGCCGCAGCGGCCCGGCGGCCCCGTCGGCGGCCCTGCTGCGGGACGAACTCGCCGAGCTGGGGGCCGAGGTGACCGTCGCCGCCTGCGACGCCGCCGACCGGGCGGCCCTGGACGCCGTGCTGCGCGACGTCCCGGCCGCGCATCCGGTACGGGCGGTGGTGCACGCCGCCGGTGTGCTGGACGACGGCATCGTCACCGCCCTGACCGGGGAGCGGGTGGACGCCGTCCTCCGGCCCAAGGTCGACGCCGCGTGGGCGCTGCACGAGGCGACCCGGGAGCTGGACCTCACCGCCTTCGTGCTCTACTCCTCGGTCTCGGCCCAGATCGGCGCGGCCGGCCAGGCCAACTACTCGGCCGCCAACGCCTTCCTCGACGCGCTGGCCGAGCACCGCGTCCGGCACGGCCTGCCGGCCACCTCCCTGGCCTGGGGCCTGTGGGCCCAGGCGGGCGGCATGGCCGAGAGCCTGACGGACACCGACATGGCGCGGATGGCCCGGACGGGCGTGCTCCCGCTGCCGCACGACACGGGGGTGCGGCTGTTCGACCTGGCGGTGCGGCAGAACCGCGCGCTGGTGGTGCCGATGCGCTTCGACACCGCCGCCGTCCCGGGCGGCCCGGTGCCGCCACTGCTGCGCGGCCTGCTCCGCGCCGGGACCCCCGCGCGGCGCGGCGCCGCCGCCGGCCCGCTCGCCGGTGCGGCGGCGCTGCCGGTCGCCGACCGCGCGGCCGCCGTGACCGGGCTGGTGCGGGACACCACGGCCGCCGTGCTCGGCCACGCCGACGCCGACGCCCTCGACCTGGACCGGACCTTCCAGAGCCTCGGGCTGGACTCGCTGACCGCCGTCGAGCTCCGCAACGGCCTGGCCGCGGCCCTCGGCTCGCGGGTGCCGACCACGCTGGTCTTCGACTACCCGACGCCCCGGGCGGTGGCCGCCCACCTGCTGGCCGGGCTGACCGGCGAGCCCGCGGCCGAGGAGGCGCCGGGCCGGCCGGACCGGGCCACGGCCGACGAGCCGATCGCCATCGTCGCGATGGCCTGCCGCTACCCCGGTGAGGTGGACTCCCCGGAGGCCCTGTGGCGGGTCGTCGCCGAGGAGCGCGACGTGGTGTCCGGCTTCCCGCAGGACCGGGGCTGGCCGGCGGACCTGTACGACCCGGACCCCGAGCGGCCCGGCCACACCTACGCGACCGGCGGCGGCTTCCTGCACGGCGCCGCCGACTTCGACGCCGCGTTCTTCGACATCTCGCCGCGCGAGGCCCTGGGCATGGACCCGCAGCAGCGCCTGCTGCTGGAGACGGCCTGGGAGTCGCTGGAGCGTGCCGGGATCGACCCGGCCACCCTGCGCGGCAGCCGGACCGGCGTGTTCGCCGGGCAGATGTACCACGACTACGCGCCCAGCGTGGACCGGATGCCGGAGGACCTCGAAGGCATCCTGCTGACCGGCAACACCGGCAGCGTGCTGTCCGGCCGGCTCTCCTACGCCTTCGGTCTGACCGGTCCGGCGATCACGGTGGACACCGCCTGCTCCTCGTCCCTGGTGGCGGTGCACCTCGCCGCGCAGGCGCTGCGGGCGGGGGAGTGCTCGATGGCCCTGGCCGGCGGCGTCACCGTGATGTCGACGCCCGGCACCTTCGTCGAGTTCGCCCGCCAGCGCGGCCTGGCCCCCGACGGCCGGTCCAAGCCGTTCTCGGCCGCGGCCGACGGCGTCGGCTGGTCCGAGGGCGTCGGGGTGCTCGTCCTGGAGCGGCTGTCGGACGCCCGGCGCAACGGGCACCAGGTGCTCGCGGTGGTGCGCGGCTCGGCGGTCAACCAGGACGGCGCGTCCAACGGCCTGACCGCTCCGAACGGCCCGTCGCAGCAGCGGGTGATCCGGCAGGCGCTGGCGAACGCCGGGCTGACCCCGGCCGACGTGGACGTGGTGGAGGCGCACGGCACCGGCACCCGGCTCGGCGACCCGATCGAGGCGGAGGCCCTGCTGGCCACCTACGGCCGGGACCGGGACGCGGACCGGCCGCTCTACCTCGGCTCGGTGAAGTCCAACCTCGGGCACACCCAGGCCGCCGCCGGCGTCGCGGGCATCATCAAGCTGGTCATGGCGCTGCGGCACGAGGTGCTGCCCCGGAGCCTGTACGCCGACGAGCCGTCCCCGCACGTGGACTGGACGGCGGGCGGGGTGGAGCTGCTCGCGGGCAGCCGGCCCTGGCCGGCCGGCGGCGCGGCCCGGCGCGGCGCGGTCTCGTCCTTCGGCATCAGCGGCACCAACGCCCACGTGATCATCGAGCAGCCGCCCGCCGCGGTGCCCGTCGCCCCGGCCGCCGTCCGGGCCCCGGGCGTCGTGCCGTGGGTGCTCTCGGCCCGGAGCCTGCCGGCCCTGCGGGCCCAGGCAGGCCTGCTCGCCGACCGGCCGGTGGACGACCCGGCGCAGGTCGCCGCGGCCCTGCTCGCCACCCGGTCGGAGTTCGAGCACCGTGCCGTGGTGCTCGGCGACGGCGCCGAGGACCTGCGGACGGCCCTGCGGGCCGTGGCCGCCGGGGAGCCGCACGCCCGGGCGGTGCTCGGCGAACGGACCGAGGAACCCGGCGCCGTGGTGTTCGTCTTCCCCGGCCAGGGCTCCCAGTGGATCGGGATGGCCCGTGAACTGGTCGCCACCGCCCCGGTGTTCGAGCAGGCCCTGCGGGCGTGCGACCGGGCGATCGGCGAGCTCACCGGCTGGTCGGTGCTGGCGGTCGTGACGGGCGCCGAGGACGCGCCCTCGCTGGACCGGGTCGACGTGGTGCAGCCCGCGCTGTTCGCGGTGATGGTGTCGCTGGCGGAGCTCTGGCGCTCGCTGGGCGTCCACCCCGCCGCCGTCGTCGGGCACTCCCAGGGCGAGATCGCGGCCGCCCACGTGGCGGGCGGCCTCTCGCTCGCGGACGCCGCCCGGATCGTGGTGCTGCGCAGCCGGGCCCTGACCGAACTGGCCGGCTCGGGCGGCATGCTGTCCGTCCCGCTGCCCGAGGCCGAGGTGACGGCCGCCCTGGCCGGCCGGGACGGCCGGCTCTCGGTCGCCGCGGTGAACGGACCGCGCGCGACCGTGGTGTCCGGCTGGGTCGACGCGCTGGACGCCTTCGAGGCCGAGCTGCTCGCGGCGGACGTCCAGGTGCGGCGGATCCCCGTCGACTACGGGTCGCACTCCGTCCAGGTCGAGCCGCTCCGGGAGCGGCTGCTCGCCGAACTCGGCCCGGTCGCCCCGGTCTCCGGCACCGTGCCGATGTGGTCCACCGTCACCGGCGGACGGCTCGACACGGCGGAGATGGGCGCCGCCTACTGGTTCGAGAACCTCCGCCGCACCGTCCGCCTCGACGAGGTGGTCGGCGAGCTGCTGGCCACCGGGCACGGCGTGTTCGTGGAGTGCAGCCCGCACCCGGTGCTCACCGTCGGGATCCGGGACCGGGCCGAGAGCGGCGACCGGCCCGCGGTCGCGGTCACCGGATCGCTCCGGCGCGACCGGGGCGGCCTCGACCAGTTCCTGGGCAGCGCCGCCGAACTGTACGTGCGCGGGGTCCCGGTGGACTGGACGCGCCCGCTCGGCGCCGTCCCCGGCCGGCCGGTCGACCTGCCCACCTACCCGTTCCAGCGCGAGCGGTTCTGGCTCGGCCCCGTCACCGCCGCCACCGACGTGACCGCCGCCGGGCTGGCCGGCACCGGCCACCCGCTGGTCGGGACGGCCGTCGACCTGCCGGACGGCGGGCTGGTCCTGACCGGGCGGCTCGCCCTGGACACCCGGCCGTGGCTGGCCGACCACACCGTGTTCGACCGCGTCCTGGTGCCCGGGACGGCCTTCGCCGACCTGCTGACCGCGATCGGCGACCGGGTCGGCGCACCCTGCCTGGAGGAGGTGACCATCACCGCCCCGCTGGTCGTGCCGGAGCGCGGCGGCGTCCTGGTCCGGGCCGTGGTGTCACCGGCCGACGAGGAGGGCCGCCGCCGGGTGAGCGTCCACTCCCGCACCGGGACGGACGAGGCCGCGCCGCCGTGGACCGACCACGTCGAGGCCGTACTCGGCTCGACCGGCGGCGCCCCGGTCGAGCTGCGCGCCTGGCCGCCCGCCGGTGCCACCGAGGTGGACCTCGACGGGGCGTACGAGCGGCTCGCCGCCGACGGCTACCGGTACGGGCCGGGCTTCCGCGGGCTGCGCCGGCTCTGGCGGCTGGGCGAGGACCTCTACGCCGAGGCCGTGCTGGAGGGCGAGCAGCCCGACGGCCACCTCGTGCACCCGGGCCTGTTCGACAGCGCGCTGCACCCCCTGCTGCTCGTCGACGACCGGGAGGGCGGGCTGCCGTTCGCCTGGCAGGGCGTGCGGGTGCACGCCTCCGGCGCCACCCGGGTCCGTGCCCGGATCAGCCCGGTCGGCGCCGACGCGGTGTCGGTGGCGCTCGCCGACGGCACCGGCGCGCCGGTGCTGACCGTCGACTCGCTGGTCCTGCGGCCCGCCGCCCGCGCGGCGCTCGCCGCCGGGGCGGGGACGCCCGACGCGCTGCACCTGGTCGACCTGGTGCCGCTGCGGCCCGCGCCGGCGGACCCCGGCACCACCGACTGGGCCGTGCTCGGTGAGCTGCCCGACTGGTGGCCCGCCGAGCTGGGCCGGCCGGCCTCCTTCCCCGACCCGGCGGCCCTGGCCGCGTCGGCCGGCCCCCGCCCGGCCGTCGTCCTGGCGCCCGCGGACCGGCCCGCGGACCGGGCGGACACCGGAGCGGGTGTCGCCGACGCCGCCCGCCGGGCCGTGCACCGGACGCTCGACCTGGTCCGGTCCTGGCTCGCGGACGAGCGGCTGGAGGGCACCGAACTCGTCGTGCTGACGGTCGACTCCCTCGCCGGCGACCCGGTCCAGGCCGGTGTCCGCGGCCTGCTGGCGACCGCCCAGACCGAGAACCCCGGGCGCTTCCGGCTGGTCGACCTCGACGGCGAGGCCGCCGCCCGGTCGCTGCCCGCCGCGCTGGCCACCGGGGAGCCCCAGCTGGTCCTGCGCGGCGCCGAGTGCTTCGTCCCCCGGCTCGTCCCGGCGGCGAGCCGGCCGGCCCTCCCGGTGCCGGACTCCGCCGCCTGGCGGCTGGAGATCCCCGAGGTCGGCACGCTGGACAGCCTGGCGCTGGTGCCCGCCGACACCGCCGACCGGCCGCTGGAGCCGGGCCAGGTCCGGGTCGCCGTCCGGGCGGCCGGGCTGAACTTCCGGGACGTCCTGATGGCGCTCGGGATGTACCCGGGCGAGGTCGTCCTCGGCAGCGAAGGGGCCGGCATCGTCACCGAAGTGGCCCCGGACGTCACCGAGTTCGCGCCCGGGGACCGCGTGGTCGGGATGTTCTTCCACGCCTTCGGCCCGGTGGCCGTCGCCGACCGGCGCATGATCGCCCCGATGCCGGAGGGCTGGTCCTTCGCGGAGGCCGCGTCCGTCCCGGTCGTCCACCTCACCGCCTACTACGGCCTGGTGGACCTCGCCGGGCTGCGGGCCGGGGAGCGGGTGCTGATCCACGCGGCCACCGGCGGCGTCGGCATGGCCGCCGTCCAACTGGCCCGCCACCTCGGGGCGGAGGTCTACGGCACCACGAGCCCCGCCAAGCAGGGCGTGCTCCGTGACCTCGGCGTCGACGAGGCGCACCGCGCCTCCTCGCGGTCCCTCGACTTCGAGGAGCGCGTCCGCACCGCCACCGGCGGCCGGGGCGTCCACGTGGTGCTCAACTCGCTGGCCCGCGAGTACGTCGACGCGTCGCTGCGGCTGACCGTGCCGGGCGGCCGGTTCGTGGAGATGGGCAAGACCGACATCCGGGCCGCGGCCGACGTCGCGCGCGACCACGAGGGCGTCACCTACCGCGCCTACGACCTCGTCGACGCCGGACCGGAGCGGATCGGGGTGATGCTGCGCGAGATCCTGGACCTCTTCCGGGCCGGCGCGCTGACCCTCTCACCCGTCCGGGCCTGGGACGTGCGCCGGGCCAGGGACGCCTTCCGGCACCTGCGCGAGGCCCGGCACGTGGGCAAGAACGTCCTGACCGTGGCGCCCGCGCTCGACCCCGACGGCACCGTCCTGATCACCGGCGCCACCGGTCTGCTCGGCGGGATGATCGCCCGCCACCTGGTGCACGCCCACGGTGTCCGGCACCTGCTGCTGGCGAGCCGCAGCGGCGCGGCCGCCGAGGGGGCCGGCCCGCTGGCCGCCGAACTCCGCGCGGCCGGTGCCCGGGTGACGCTCGCCGCCTGCGACACCGCCGACCGCGCGGCACTGGCCGGCCTGCTGGCCGACATCCCGGAGAAGCACCCGCTGACCGGCGTCGTCCACGCGGCCGGCGTCCTCGACGACGGGGTGCTCACCTCGCTCGACGCGGCCCAGGTCGACCGCGTCCTGCGGCCGAAGCTGGACGCCGCCTGGCACCTGCACGACCTCACCCGCGACCTCGACCTGGCCGCGTTCGTCCTCTACTCCTCCATCGCCGGCGTCAACGGCGCCGCCGGCCAGGCCAACTACGCCGCCGCCAACACCTTCCTCGACACCCTCGCCGCGCACCGCGCCGCGAGCGGCCGGGCCGGGCTCTCGCTCGCCTGGGGTCTGTGGGAGCAGGCCAGCGGAATGACCGGGCACCTCGCCGAGGCCGACCGCGCCCGGATGGCCCGCGGCGGGCTGGTGCCGATGACGGCGGAGGAGGGGCTGGCCCTCTTCGACGCCGCGCTCGCCGCCGGCGAGCCCGTGGTCGTCCCGGCCAGGCTCGACACCCGCGCCCTGCGCGCCGACCCCGACGGCGTGCCCGCGCCGCTGCGCGACCTGGTGCGGACCGCGGTGGTCCGGCGCACCGCCGCGGCGGGCGGCGACGGGTCGCAGTCCCTCGCCGAGCGCCTGGCCCGGCTGTCCGGGGCGGACCGGCGCAGCACGCTGCTCGACCTGGTCACCGCGCAGGTCGCCGCCGTGCTCGGGCACTCCGACCCGGCCCAGGTGCGGGACGCCCGCGCCTTCAAGGAACTCGGCGTGGACTCGCTCACCGCGGTCGAACTGCGCAACCGGCTGGCCGCCCTGAGCGGTCTGCGGATGCCGGTGACCCTGGTCTTCGACCACCCCAGCCCGGCCCGGGTCACCGACCACATCCTCGGCGCGCTCGCGCTCCCCGAGGACGACGAGGACCCGGTGATGGCCGGCCTCCGGGCGGTCGGCGACTCCCTGGCGGGCGCCCTCACCGACGAGGAGTCGCGCCGCCGCGTCACCGCCCGGCTGCGGGAACTGCTCGACGCCTGCGCGGCGCCCGCCGCGGACCGCGCGGGGGAGGACGACGACCTCGACGCGGCCACCGACGACGAGCTGTTCGCCCTGGTCGACCAGGACCGGCCCTAGGGCTTGTCGGACAAGGAGGGGTGAGCTTTCTTCCGCCGCCCACTGTGCCACCGCCCGATGTTCCACACCGCCTGCCGTATGCGACCGACCAGGGAGTGACCGCGCGTGTCCGACGAATCCAAGCTCCGCGAATACCTCAAGCGTTCGATCGCCGACGCGCGTGACGTGCGGAGGCAGCTCGAAGAGGTCCAGGAGAAGGCGAACGAGCCCATCGCCATCGTCGGCATGGCCTGCCGGTTCCCCGGCGGGGTCGGCTCGCCCGAGGACCTGTGGCAGCTGGTCGCCGACGGCGTCGACGCCATCGGCGGGCTGCCGACCGACCGGGACTGGGAGCTCGACCGGCTCTACGACCCCGACCCGGAGGCTGCCGGCCACAGCTACGCCCGGGACGGCGGATTCCTCTACGACGCGGGCCTGTTCGACGCGGGCTTCTTCGGCATCTCGCCGCGGGAGGCGCTGGCCATGGACCCGCAGCAGCGGCTGCTGCTGGAGACGGCGTGGGAGGCCTTCGAGCACGGGGGCATCGACCCGGTGGCGCTGCACGGCAGCCGGACCGGGGTGTTCGTCGGGGCGAGCGGCCACGAGTACGGCCCCCGCGTCGACGAGACCCCGGCCGAGGTGGAGGGGCTCGTCCTCACCGGCGGCGCACCCAGCATCATGTCCGGCCGGGTCGCCTACACCTTCGGCTTCACCGGTCCGACGCTGACCGTCGACACCGCCTGCTCCTCCTCGCTGGTGGCGCTGCACCTGGCGGCGCAGGCCCTGCGCAACGAGGAGTGCCCGCTCGCGGTGGCCGCCGGGGTCACGGTCATGTCCACCCCCCGGACCTTCGT
The DNA here is from genome assembly GCF_040298365.1 of Kitasatospora sp. NPDC001603. Taxonomy (NCBI): domain Bacteria; kingdom Bacillati; phylum Actinomycetota; class Actinomycetes; order Kitasatosporales; family Streptomycetaceae; genus Kitasatospora; species Kitasatospora sp. NPDC001603. The sequence goes on along the minus strand of NZ_JBEPAA010000133.1, from coordinate 1,272 downwards.
GGAGTTCTCGCGGCAGCGGGTCGGCGCGCCGGACGGCCGCTGCAAGTCGTTCTCGGCCGAGGCCGACGGCGCGGGCTGGTCGGAGGGCGTGGGGGTGCTGCTGCTGGAGCGGCTCTCGGACGCCCGTCGCTTGGGTCACCGGGTGTTGGCGGTGGTGCGGGGCAGTGCGGTGAACCAGGACGGTGCGTCGAACGGGCTGACGGCGCCGAACGGTCCGTCGCAGGAGCGGGTGATCCGACAGGCGTTGGCGAGTGCGGGGTTGTCGGCGGCGGATGTGGACGCGGTGGAGGCGCACGGGACGGGGACGCGGCTGGGTGACCCGATCGAGGCGCACGCGCTGCTGGCGACGTACGGCCAGGACCGTGCCGAGGGCGAGCCGCTCTGGTTGGGCTCGGTGAAGTCGAACATCGGCCACACCCAGCACGCGGCGGGGATGGCCGGCGTGATCAAGATGGTGCTGGCGATGCAGCACGGGGAACTGCCCCGGAGCCTGTACGCGAAGGAACCGTCGCCGTTCATCGACTGGTCGGCCGGGGCGGTGGAGTTGCTGGATGAGGCCCGGGAGTGGTTCCCGGGTGACCGGCCGCGTCGCGCCGGTGTCTCCTCGTTCGGGATCAGTGGCACCAACGCGCATGTGATCATCGAAGAGGGGGATCCGGCGGCGGTCGCGGTGGGCGGTGACCGGGCGGCGATGCCGGTGGTGCCGTGGGTGGTGTCGGCGCGGTCGACGGAGGCGCTGGGCGGGCAGCTGGCCCGGGTGGCGGAGCTGGCGTCCTCGGGCGATGTCGACCCGGTGGATGTCGGGTGGTCGTTGGCGACGTCGCGGGCGGTGCTGGAGCACCGGGCGGTGCTGCTGGGCGCCGATGTCGTAAGCGCCGGAGCGGGTGCGGTTCGGGCGGGTGTGGGGTTCCTGTTCGCGGGCCAGGGTGGTCAGCGGGTGGGGATGGGGCGGGAGTTGTACGGGGCGTTCCCGGTGTTCCGGGCGGCGTTCGACGAGGTGTGTGCGGTGCTCGACGCGCCGGTGGCCGAGGTCGTCGCCTCGGGTGAGGGGCTGGGCCGTACGGGGTTGGCGCAGCCGGCGCTGTTCGCGCTGGAGGTGGCGCTGTTCCGGCTGCTCGCCTCCTGGGGTGTGGCTCCGCGTGTGCTGGTGGGGCATTCGGTGGGTGAGATCGCGGCGGCGCATGTGGCCGGGGTCCTGGATCTGGTGGACGCGGGTGCGCTGGTGTCGGCGCGGGCCCGGTTGATGGACGCGCTGCCCGCCGGTGGGGCGAT
>NZ_JBEPAA010000132.1:0-13387 GCF_040298365.1 Kitasatospora sp. NPDC001603 | reverse complement strand
GCCCGGGCCCGCAACAACCCCGGCACACCCCACCCCCTGCCGCACCAAATTCACCCCAACGGAGGCCATATACCCGCTACTTGGGGAATTCAGCACTAGGCCTGAAAGGAGAGCTGTGAAGAAGCGAACGACACAGAGGGTGGCGGCGCGGGCTGTGGCCGCTCTCGCGGTGGCGGGAACGCTGGCAGTCGCGGTGCCGCAGTCGGCGTCCGCTAGTGACTTCCTGAACCCGTGCGACCTGCGGTCGAAGATCAGTGAGCTGCAGGGATGGGGTTCCGACACCAGTAGCAACATCATCGTCTTCAAGGCGACTGCGCAGCGGTCCTCGCACTTCGACGGCGTCGTGGCCCAGGGGAGCGCCAAGGCGATCCCCTGCGGTGTCGCCTTCGGGGTCAAGGAGTACCGCTGGGTGGTCTTCAAGGGCGACGGTGAGTTCGTCCACAAGGGCGACGGCGGCTTCCGGAACTGGGCCTACTACGGCAATACCGATCGGTTCGGCGAGAAGGTCGTTTTCCATCGCCGGTAACGGGTGACGCGCAGGGTTTGGGGCGAGGTTGTGGGTCGCGCCACTCCACCTTGCCCCAAGCTGCATCCCGCGTTCCCTGTGCAGCAACGGTGCTGTCCGGGCGTCGGAATAGTTGTTGGCGTAGGGGGTTCCGGTCGTCGCGTGCAGTAGACGAAACAATATTCGAGCGAATCATCAATGGATGCTTGAATCATTTCGAGAATGGCTAAATATAGAAATGAAATTCTCCGTGGCAGTACGTGCCTGGGTAGCGGCCTCCGTAATCACGCTGCCTCTCACGGCCATCGCCTGCGGAGGGTCAGCCAATCAGTCCGGCAAATCGGCGCTCGGCCGCCATCGTCACCCGGCAGCAGCTTCCCGAGCGCGTCCGACACCACATCACCGACTCCGGACGTCGCTGGCACGAGTCTTCCTCCCCTGCGCACGCCCGAAGCCGTTCCCACCTCGCCGCACGCCTCGGCCGGATCGCCCTCCCCGAACACTCCGGCGCTCGGGACTAGCCAGAACGTCAAGCAGTCGTTATGACCGGCGTCGCCGCTTGCCCTGTAGGCGTAGCAGGCGACCGGACTGATATTGCTCGACACGCTGACGGTGCGGTCTCCGGCGGCATCAGGTGCCGACCAGTTGCCGTCAGCGCGTCGGGGTGAAGTGGTTGAGCACAGTAGTGAACCGCCGCTCGCCCTCCAGCCAGTCCGCGTCGAGGCAGGACAGGTAGATGGCGTAGCTGGTGCCGTCGTCGTCGAGGAACTCGGCCTCGACCGCCAGCCGCCGGCCGCCGCCCTGGGCGGCGTAGCTGAACTCCCAGACGGCGGCCTCGTGGCCGTTGACCGCCACGCTGGTCATCTTGTGCTGCTTGTAGTCCTTCAGGGACTTGGAGACGGCGCCCTCCATCTGCCGCATGTGCTCCAGCGGCTTCACCGACTGCCCGGCGGTGACGGCAAACTGCAGGTAGTGCGTCTTGTTGTCGGGGCTGTAGTAGATCTGGTTGTCGGAGGTGGTGCTGCGCTGCCAGGTCGGGGTGTCCGAGGGCAGCGGGAAGCGGAAGCCGGCCGGGTCGTCGACCCAGTGGTAGCCGTCGGGCGCCGCTGGTTCCGGGGCGGCCTCCAGGGTGGGAGCTGGGACCGTCGGTGTGTTCGGGTCGGTGGCGGCTGCTGGGGGTCCGGGGTCCTGTCGGGTGACGAGGAATACCTCACTGGCCACTGCAAGGCCGAGGGCCAGTGCGATCGCGACGATCACAAGAGCGATCCGGCCCCTACTCGGGCTGTGCGCGGGCGAGGCTGGGAGCGGTACCGGTGCGACCGGATTGGTGTGTGTCCCGGCGGTAGCACGAGGCCGGTTCGGCCGCTCTCCCGTCTCCCCGGCGGCACCGTCCTGCTCCGTCGGTTTCGATTGGATGGGCGCCCGCAGCGGCGCGACGGCCTTGAAGCCGATCGTGTGCCCGGCCTGGACCTCGGCGAGCATTTGGGCCGCCTCGTCCGCGGTCGGCCGCTCGGCTGGGTCCTTGGCCATCAGCGCGGCCAGCACCGGCCCCAGCGGCCCGGCCCGGAGCGACTCCGGCAGCGGCTCGTCGACGACCGCGGCCAGGGTGGTGATCGGCGAGTCCCGGCGGAACGGCGACTGGCCCTCGACCGCCGCGTACAGCGTCGCCCCGAGGCCCCACAGGTCGGAGGCCGGCCCGGGGCGCTCGCCCTGGGCCCGCTCGGGCGCCAGGTAGTCCGGCGAGCCGACCAGGTCGCCCGGCCGGGTCAGCTCGGTCGAGCCCTCGTACTTGGCGATGCCGAAGTCCAGCAGCACCACCCGCCCGGTGCCGCGCTCCAGCAGCACGTTGGCGGGCTTGACGTCCCGGTGCAGCACGCCCAGTTGGTGGCCTCGGTGCAGCGCGGCGAGCACCTGGCTGCCGACCTCGGCGGCGGCGCGCGGCGGCAGGGTGCCGTCCTGGCTGATCACGTCGGCCAGCGAACGGCCGTCGACCAGCTCCATCACGATCCACGGCCGGCCGTCCTGCTCCAGCACGTCGTGCACGGTGATCACGCCGGGGTGCTTGATCCGGGCGGCCGCGCTGGCCTCCCGCTTCATCCGGGCGTGCAGGATCTGCAGGTCCTCCTCGGGGAGGTCGTTGACGGTGAGCTCCTTGACCGCGACCTCGCGGTCCAGCATCCGGTCCCAGGCCCGCCAGACGGTGCCCATCCCGCCCCGGCCGAGCCGCTCGCCCAGCTCGTACCGCCCGGCCAGCAACCGCTCCGCCTCGACCGCTTCCGGCCCGTCCTGCACACCCATCTGCGACCCCCTCTTCTTCCGCATCGCTTGTCGTCGTCGTGACGGGAGAGCTCGCTGCAGACTCTGTCCGGGTGAGTCTCACGCACAGCGGGCCACAGGTTTTGACCTCGAAGAGCATCTCGGTTGGAGAGCCTCCGGGGGCCGATGAGGGCTGCTGCGATGTCGGCGAAGCGGTCGGCCTCGTCGCCGACCCAACCGTGTGAATGGCCAGCTACCGCCAGCTCAGCTCTAGCTCTTTGCTGCTAACGAACGCCTCGTCCGTCTCACTGGGTGAGAGACAGTCTCGCTAAAGGGCCCGACGAGCGTTGCCGGGCAGGGGCGGGACGGCGTTCTGCAAGTTGAACGATGCTATCAAGCGGCCCCAGGGGGTGGAAGGAGCTGGTCTGCCTGACATGTCGAGGTGCTGGGGCGATTTTCCTTCCAGCTCGGTTGCCAGGAGGATGTTCATGAGCCGGTCGGCTATGTAGTGAGGCGTGAGGCCGCTGAAGGCAAGGACGTCCGGGCGCGAGCCGTATTTGAGGAAACCTTCCGGAAGTCCGAAAGTGCAGACTGCCTGCCGGATGCCGGCCTTGCTGAGAGCCTGGGTGACCGCAGTGCCCATGCCGCCGACGAGAGTGTTTTCTTCGACCGTTCCGATCAGGCGGAACCCATCGGCCAATGAAATCACCTCCGGCGGAACAGGTTTCACCCAGCGTGGATCGACGACCGTAACCCCGAGGCCGCGTGCAGTCAGCTTTTGTGCGGCTTCCAGCCAGGTGGCTGCCATCGTTCCGAAAGAGACAAGGAGTACGTCTCTGTGAGGGGAGGACGCCAGAACGTCGACGGTGCCGAACGGTCCGACGGCCGGGGTGACGGGGTGGGTGGACTCATTGGGAAAACGGAGCGCGGTCGGCCCGTGCTGATGGGCGGCGGCTTCGCGCAGCGCCGATCGCAGAAAGGGAATGTCGCGTGGTGCGGCCACACGTAGGCCCGGTATCAGGCTTAGGAAAGACAGGTCCCACACGCCCCTTGTCTGACGACCGGCTGTTGCCGGTGGCACCAGCGTGATGGAGCGCGAAGGTCACGGGAGCGTGATGCAGTGCCACCTCAAGGAGTGCCTGGTCGAACACGCGGTTCAGATGGCCTGCGTCGATCGCCACCACTGGGTGGGCACCTCCGAGTGCCAGGCCGGCCGCAGCACCTACCACATGTTGTTGAGCGGGGCCGGCATCGACCACGCGCTCCGGAAAGCGCTCCATGAAGCCCCTGAGTCCGAAGGGCTCGCCCGAGCCCGCTGCCACGGCGACGAGATCGGGGTATGTCGTCCCGAGGCCGGCCAGGGCCTGGTCGAAAGCGGAAACCCAGTCGGACCGGGCAATCCGGTGCTTCCGGGAGAGGAGGTGGGTCGGGCCGGCAGAGTGGAGGCCGCTCCTCGGGGGCGCTGCGATCTCGGGGCGGCCACGTCCTCGGTCGGTGACACAGTGGAGCACCACCGGCCGGTCGAGCTTCACGGCATTGCGCAGTTTCGCTTCCAGCGCGGTGGTGTCATGGCCGTCCACGGGCCCCAGATACATGATGCCTGTGCGCTCGAACCGAACCTGTCGAGCATCGCGAGACGTGTCAGTCCGTCGCGAGACCATTCGGTAGTCGGTTCCCGGCGCACGGCTCTCGTCGTTCAGCACGACGACGACCGGGCGCTGCGGTGTCGCACCCAGGAGTCGAAGGGCCTCCCAAGCCAGCGCCTCATTCAATGCCGCGCTGCCTATCACCGCTACTACCGTGTCTTCGCGGAGTCCTCTGATGTGGCGGGCCGATGTCATGCCGTCAGCCCAGGAGAGCGCTGTCCAGCACTGCGAGCTTTCAATGGCATCGTGGGCAAACCCGTTCGGTGGGCCGGGTGTTCGGCCGGAGCGGCCCGCTACAAGCCGGTTGACGTGAGCGTGGCGACCGGCACCCCACAGGATGTGATCCCTGGGAGGATTGAAGACCCTCAGCAAGGCGAGGGTGAGTTCGACGACGTCCAGCCCGGGCATGAGCTTCCCGTCTGTTGAGGGGACGCTCTCGAGCAGAGACTCGCGGATCTCTGCCGCAAGATTCTCGACCTGGCGAGGATCCATTGACCGTAAGGCTGGTAGATCTTTCCTGATGTGCAACAGACCTCCCGTGACACTGTTCATCGACGTCGGCTCCAGGTGATCCGGGCCTGAGGCTCGCAATGCCGGGAGTCGATTGCTTGATGGCGAGGCCGCCATGATGTCGGGAGGCGTAGCTCCGACCCGTGGTGGCGGCACTGTGGCCACGCGTCCGTCTGTGCCTCGGAAAGGACGGACGAGTTCGGGCCGCGATCCGGAACGCCCTGGGACCGGCTGGTCCTGTCGGCAACGGGTGAAACGAGGTTCTGGATCACTTTCAGTGCTGATGTGAGTGATCGTCATTGCCTGTGCCGGGAACGGGTGCCGGTCACACGGCGAGGAGAACGCGCTTGCGTAGGAGGTCCAGGCCCGCGCGGCCGAACATCTGCCGCTTCAGCATCTTGATCCGGTTCACCTGCCCCTCCACCGCCCCCGAGCTGAACGGCAGACTCAACCCCGCCACCACCGCCCCAAGATCAGAACCGATCCCGTTCACAAGCGACACCAACTCGGGCGGGCCGCCGGCCTTAACCTGGTCGATCCAGCCGGCCAGCTGGTCGCGGCCGGTGCGGGCGGTCATCATCTCGGCGAAGGTCCGGACGTGGTCGGCGGTGACGTCGAGCTGTGGGCAGCGGGTGAGAATGCCCTTGATCTTGAGGGTCTCGTCGGTGGTGAGGCTGTCGGGGTGACGGGTGATCCAGGTGGTCACGTCGCGGACCGAGGGCGGCCGGGTGGAGCGATCCTGTGGCTGGGCGCCGGATCGCAGGGGTCGCAGGTAGTCGCGCAGAACGAGCGGAACATCGTCACCGACACGATCGGCCTGCTGCTGGCGGTGCTGGTCACCGCCGCGAGTGTCCAGGACGGCACCGCCGGCCGACAGTTGCTGACCGGGATCGCGGCCGACCACCCGACCGTCGGTAAGGCCTGGGCCGACATGGGATAGAAGAACGCCGTCGTCGAACACGGCGCCACGCTCGGCATCGACGCTCGATTCTTGGCACAGTTGCTGGAAGCAGGTGGCCTGGCCTGGATGGTCGGCTGTTCCACCATCACCTCGGTGCTGGCTGAGGCGGATGATGTTGGTTCCGGCCGCGGTGAGGACATGCTGGACGTGGGTTTTCGCGGTGTCTCGGTAGCGGCAGTTGCGCAGGCCGTGGGCGTGGACGGTCTCGGAGACGGTGGCTTCGCAGCCTGCCCTCACGGCGTATCGGTCCTGCCAGGGCCGAGTCCGCTGCTCGTTCCTGACGCGGTTCTGGATCTCCTGCGGGGGCTGCGACAGCAGCAGGAGGTGGCGACCCTTGCCGTCGACGTTCCCGGTGCACTTGGGGCGGTCGTCGCAGGCCCGGCAGACGGCCCGGGGGAAGAGCACGGACAGGCGTGGCTGGCCGTCGGCGAGTGTCGCCTTCCAAGGTGGGCTGGTAGCGCCGTTGGGGCAAGTGGGCGTCCGTTCTGCCCAGTTGGGGAGGAAGTCTTCCTTGTTGAAGCCCGGCAGGGCTCGTGTCCTGGGCGGGAGTCGGACCGGGCTGACCAGGTCGATCCCGTACTCGGTCCTGGCCCGGTGGATGGTGGCGGGGCTGGTGTAGCCGCCGTCGACCAGGTGCTCGGCTGGCGCCAAGTCGCGTGCGGCGAGGTCGGAGTGGATCTGTTCCAGGGTGCCGATGTCCTGCTCGGGTGCCGGGGTGGTGGCGGCGTGCACGGTCACGTTCGGTAGGCCGGTGTCGCAGGTCTCGGTCTGGTGGTCCTTGTAGCCGACCTACTCGGCCTTGCCGGGTTTGTGGCTGAAGCGGGCCTGCGGATCGTGGGGAGAGACGATCTCCACCGACGACCACGGGCCCCGGGCCGAGGCGGGGTCGGGCCGCCCGTCGGAGGCTTCTGCGGCCATCGACCGCCGAGGACTGTGGCGCCGGCTCGGCCGATCGCGGGTCTGCTTGGGCCCGCGCCAGCCCAATCGGTCTTCCTCGTCGTACCAGTACTGCTGGACCCAGACCTGCCGCAGGACCTCCACCTGCGGCAACTCCCGCAGCCAGGCCGGGGCACCTGGCCCAAGGACGGCTCGCAGCAGACGCATAGCCGTCCTCGCCGACCGCCAGGGCGTACCGCTCCCGCTCCTTCGTCTCCTTTGGTAGCCGGTCGTAGCGCACCGGGCGGCCGTAGCGGGGAGCCCAGTCGTCCGCGGGCAGGGCGGACAGCCATTCCCCTCCAGACGGCACCGGACCGCCTCGGCGGCCTGCCGGCCCGTCAGGTTCTCGGCGTACTGCAGCACCGACACCAACGCGAGCCGCGCCGGCGACAGCCCACGCCGCCCGTCGACCGGGTACCACTCGGCAAAGTCCTCATCGCTGCAGCGGGGGCGCTTCGTGAGCCGGGCGGATGACCGGCGGGGCGGCCTCGGGGGTGGCCAGCAGGACGACGATGGTGATCGGCTGGTCGCTGTGGGGGCAGTTTCGGGTCGCCGCAGGCTCCAGGACGTCGCGGACCGGCGTCCGGGCCGCGACCCCCACCGGCCTGGCGCCCCGCATCTCGAACGCCTCGCCGCCCAGCTGCGCCGAACCGGAACCGTCCTGATCACTCCCGGGCCGTAGTCCGGCGCGCAGATGCGCCTGGAGGTCGGCACGCCGGATGGGGTGCACCGGTGCTTCGACCGCCCGACCGCGCCTGTGCATCGATCGATCGCTTGGAGCCAAGCCTCCAGGAACGTCGTCCCGCAACGAATCTCCGCACCCTAATTCAACGTGGGAACCAGCAGGGCGACGGTCGGACCGCGGACGGAAGACCTCTGCGGCTAGGCGCACTCATGCCATCGGATTGACAGTAGATCCTCATTTCTGCTTATGTCTTCCCACTTCAAGTTCAACGTTGGATTCCGGAAGGGGCGAGCATGCTGCCAGTCTCGACCAACCTCTCCTGGTGCCGACACGCAGCCAACGCACTGACCAGCTGCGGCAACGTCGTCGGCGGGCCCGGCAATGGCCACACCGCTAAAACACCTTGCCGCCGACCAGGGTTGCCTACCCGCCGATGATCGATCGGGAGAAGTAGGCGTCGGCCACCCCCGGACGAAGTCCGGCGCCGCACGAAACCCCCGACCCCGCTTTGCCTACGGACGGCACCAGAGGGGCAAGCCCGACGCGCCATGGCCGGGCACCGACCTGCAAGTCCCGCACTCAACGGCGGACGATTCCCATCCAATGGGCAGCCTGTCCATACGGTAGGATTAGTGAACGAGGCCATCCTGCCCACCCGGCCAGCGTGCCCCTGGACCCGTGGCGCGTTCTTCTGATCAAGGAGAAGGCGAACCTCAGCCGCCGGTTAACGCCGCGTCCGACCGGGGACTCGACGGCCGACCCGCCCTACTCCGGCGAGATCCCGGCCACTCTGCACTACGGCGTGTTGCGCATCCGACCCGCCGAGCCCGAGTGGCCCGACCGCGGCAGATTCGCGTTGGGGGCCGACCCGCTCGGCGTCCGGTCATGGCTGAACCTGCCCGCCACCTCGAATCGCCGCCGGTAACCACTCGCACCCGGAACGACGGAATGTTCAGTGACCATTAATGCACCCACATCACCACTCCACCGAAGGACGGAGGCCGACGAACCGTCGATCGCATCAACCCCCGCCGACCGGCGGGTGCGATTCATCCCCTGGGGAGTCACTCTCACCCTGTTCCTTGTCTACGCCTTCTTCACCGCCCGCCGTCACGAACTCCTGCTCACCAGCGGGTACGACCTCGGCATCTTCGAGCAGGGGGTGCGCGGCTACGCCGAGGGCCGGGGCCCGATCGTCGAACTCAAGGGTCCCGGCTTCAATCTGCTCGGCGACCACTTCTCGCCCGCCCTCGCCACCCTCGCCCCGTTCTACTGGCTCTGGCCCTCGGCGAAGACCCTGCTGCTGGCCCAGGCCGCGACGATGGCCGTCGCCGCCGTCCCGATCAGCCGCTGGGCGCTGCGTGGCCTCGGACCAGTCGCCGCCGTGGTCACCGGCCTCGGCTACGGCCTCTCCTGGGGACTCGCCTCGGCGCTCGGCTTCGACTTCCACGAGATCACCTTCGCGGTGCCCCTGATCGCCTTCTCCGTCACCGCGCTCGGCGAGCGCCGCTGGGTGGCCGCCCTCGCCTGGGCAGCGCCGCTGGTCCTGGTCAAGGAGGACCTCGGCATCACCGTGGCGGCCGTCGGCGCATACATCCTGTGGCGCGGCGACCGCCGGATCGGCGCGGCCGGGATCCTGCTCGGGGTCGGCGCCTCGCTGCTCGAACTCCTGGTACTGCTCCCGGCGATGAGCCCCAGCGGCAGCTTCGCGTACTGGGACAACCTGAGCGGCGGCTCCGGCGGACGGAACCTGCTCGCCCTGCCGCTCGACCTGGTCACCTCGGGCGAGAAGGTCACCACCGTCCTGCTCCTGCTCGCGCCGACCGCGCTGCTGGCCGTCCGCTCCCCGTTGATGGTCGTTGCGCTGCCCACCCTCGGCTGGCGGCTGCTCTCCAACAACCCCGCCTACTGGGGCACCAATTACCACTACAGCGCGGTGCTGATGCCGATCGTCTTCGCCGCCTTCGTGGACGTCCTGGTGAAGGCGCGCGGCCGCGGCGGGGTGCTGCCCCGCTGGCTCGCCCACGCGGCGCTGCCGGTCAGCCTGACGGTCACCCTGGCGCTGCTGCCATGCTTCGCGTTCAGTCAACTCTTCACCGGCGAGCTGTGGCGGACCCCCGCCCGGGTCGAGGCCGCCCGCTCGGTGCTGGCCACCGTCCCGGACGACGCCCGGGTCGCCGCGTCCAACCGGCTGGTGCCGCAACTGACCAACCGCTGCGAGGTCACCGTCTTCGGCTGGCCGCAGAAGTGGTCGACGGCCGAATGGATCGTGGTCGACGAGGAGCAGCCGATGGGCTGGCCGCTGTCGCCCGACCGGGAACGCCAGGAGGTCGCCGCCGCCAAGCGCGGCGGCTTCCACGTAGTGCGCAGCGACCACGGCATCACGCTGCTGAAACGCGCCGCCGGCGCGGACGTCCCGGTGGCGCCCGACGTACCGGCCCCCGGCACCCCAGAGGCCGGCTGAGCCGTCGCCAAGAGCCGCGGCCCGCCCGCGCACCCGTCCTCGTGCCCGCCTCCGACCACGTCAGGGATCCCGTGCCAGTCGAAACCGGGCTCAGCCCGTCCACCCGCCCGAGCCGACCGCTGCTGCCGCGCGCCGTGCGCCCGCTCACCCCCGGCATCCGCGCGCTCTCCGGTCGCCGGACCGCCGTCCTGACCCTGCTCTGCTTCGCCGTCACCGCGGCGTGCGGACTCCAGCAGTGGTCGGCGGTCCGGCTGGGCGGCTTCGACCTCGGCATCTTCCACCAAGGTGTGGCCGGCTACGCGCACCTGGGTCTGCCGATCTCCCCGGTCAAGAGCTACCACCACGAGTTCCCGCCCGAGTTCTCGCTGCTCGGCGACCACTTCTCCCCGATCCTGGCCGCGCTCGCCCCGCTCTACTGGATCTGGGAGGACCCGCGCACGCTGCTCCTCGGGCAGGCCCTGCTGCTCGCGGCTGGCGTCCCGCTAATCCGCCGGATCGCGGTCTACTGCTTCACCCGCCAGGCCGACGGGACGACCGGTGGAGCGGAAGGTGCGACGGCGTCCGACCCCGCGCACCTGCGAGCGGTGCGCCGGGTCGCCGACCTGGCGGGCCTGGTCTACGGCCTCGGCTGGCCGCTGCTGGCCGCCGCCCGAGGCGGCTTCCACGAGGTCGCCTTCGCCGTCCCGCTCACCCTGCTGATGTTCGAACGCGGCCTGGCCCGCCGCTGGGGCACCGCCGCCCTCGCCGCCGCCCTGCTCTGTGCCACCAAGGAGGACCTCGGCCTGTTGGTCGGCGTGTACGGCCTCGTCCTGATCTATCGCAACCGCCCGCGCGGCGACCGGGTCGGCGACCGGCGCGCGCTCGCCTTCGGCGCCGGCCTGCTGATCGGCGGCCCGCTGGCCTCGGCCCTCGCCATCGTCCGGCTGATCCCCGCGATGGGCGGGCAGCCCGACTACTACTGGGTCTACGGCTCGATCGGCCCCAACGCCGTGGAGGCGCTCAGCAACCTGCTCGGTGACCCGCTGCTGCTCGTCCAGGTCGCCACCAACGCCAGCATCAAGCCGCTGCTGGTGCTCTGGCTCTTCGGCACCCTGCTGCTGGTGCCGCTGCGCTCCGCCGCCACGCTCTGCCTGCTGCCGCTGCTCGCCGAGCGCGTGCTGTCCGACAACCCGAACCACTGGTCGATCACCCACCACTACGACGCCTTCCTCTGGCCGGTCCTGCTCACCGCCACCCTGGAGGCGCTCGGCGACCTGTACGCCCGGTGCGGAGCCGGGCGGCGCACCGCGTACGGCCTGGGAACGGTGGCGGTTGCGATCGCTCTGGTGAGCAGCCTGATGCTGGGCGGGATCGGCCTACTGACCCCGGCCTCCTGGCGCCCCTCGACGAGCAACGCGGCTCTGCTCCGGGGTGCCGGACAGATCCCGGACGGCGCGGTGGTGGAGGCCGACAACCAGGTGGTGCCCCGGCTGGTCGGCCGCACCGACGTCGTCCTGGTGGACGGCGTGCCGCGCGGGCGCGACTACGTGCTGATCCGCTCCGACACCCGGACGTTCCCGTTCCAGACCGCCGCCGAACAGGCCGAGCGGATCGACCTGCTGCTCGCCCACGGCTACCGGCAGGTCTGGGCCGAGCACGGGGTGGTGCTGCTGCACCGAGAGAGCGACGAGCCGGTGCCCGGCACACGGGTGCCCGACAGCGACAGCACCCCGGTGAAGGAGATCGTCCCCTCGGACGTCGGCCACAACCTGTTCGAGGGCTGATCACCAGTGGTGCCGTGCCCCCGTCCCCCGCTGGCCGGGGGACGGGGGCACCACCGGCGCGCGGTCAGGTGGCCATCCGGTGGCGGCCCCGGCCGGGCGTCACCCACCGGGCGACCATGCCGCCCAGGGCGAGCAGGTTCGCGCCCCAGACGACGCTGAAGACGATCAGCATCGGCAGCCAGGCCACCTGGTAGGCGACGGCGCCCGGCCGAGCGAGAGGCCGACCATGAAGACCACGGCCGTCGGGGTGAGACTGCACAGCCAGTGCCAGGTCCGGTGCACCCGGCTCCCACCGCACAGGGCGCAGATGGTTGCGGGGGCGACGGCACCGAGGGTGCCGCCCGTGCCCTGAAGTGAGACCGGCGTCCTGGAGCTGCCAACTCCGAACGCCGGGTCCGACACCCCGCAGGGCGTCGGTTCACCACCACGCGCGCAGCGGGACTTCTTCGCCCAAGGACCGCCGCGCGCGCTCCTACGAAGCACGGGGTATCGCATGTCTGCCGTACGCAGCGGAACCCCAACCTGCCGCCCGGATGCCGGCGTAACGCCTTGCCTTGGCGCCGAGCTCGCCCGCCATCGTCTGGCCGATGCGCGAGGAGATCGGCCGCGCTGAGTCGAGGACCACCTCCGGCAGCTCGCCGCGGTTGGCGCGATCTGCCGCTACACCGGCTGCGACGACCGTCGGTACTTCCACTATCCGACGTGGTGCAAGCACCAGAAGGTCCGCACTGGCGGGCCGATCATCCGCCAAATGCACCGCAACCTGCGTAAGCGACCTGACCTGGCCTGAAGTTCCACCTTGCGGCTGGACACCTGGACACTGGGACATGTGAGCCCGGAGGAAGCAGTTTCAGGTGGGAACCAAGAACAACATGAGTAAGCGGTACACGACGGAGTTCAAGCGGGACGCGATCGCGTTGGTGCGGTCGTCGCCGCACCGGAACGTCACCGAGATCGCCCGTGAGCTGGGAGTCAGCCCGGAGGGACTGCGGGGCTGGGTCAAACAGGACCGCACCGACCGGGGCGAGGGCGGTCCCGGAGAGCTGACCAGCCCCGAGCGCGAGGAACTCGCCCGGCTGCGTCGCCAGAACCTCGAGCAGCAGAAAACGATCGAGATCCTGCGCAAGGCGGCCGCCTGTTTCGCGACCGAGACGACACGGTGATCCGCTTCCGTTTCGTCCAGGACTACCACGGCGCCTGGGGCGTCAAGCGGATCTGCCGTGTCCTGGGCATCGCCCGCTCCTCCTTCTACGCCTGGCGCGCCGGCGAGCAGGCCCGCCGTGCCCGGGAACGGGCCGAGGACCTGCTCGCCGCCGAGATCACGGTGATCCACCTCGCGTCCAAGGGCGCGTACGGCGTCCCGCGCGTTCATGCGGAACTGCGACGCCAGGGCCGGGCGGTCAATCGGAAGAAGGTGGAGCGGATCATGCGCGAGCGCGGCATCGCGGGCGTCACCCGGCGCCGGCGCCGCGGGCTGACCCGCCAGGCCCGCAAGCCGGTCTTCGCCCCGGACCTGATCGGTCGCGACTTCACCGCACCGCGGCCCGGGATGCGGCTGGTCGGCGACATGACCTTCCTGCCGACCGAGGAGGGCTGGCTCTACCTGGCCACCGCGATCGACCTGGCCACTCGCGAGGTGGTCGGCTACGCGATGGCCGACC
>NZ_JBEPAA010000131.1:0-13494 GCF_040298365.1 Kitasatospora sp. NPDC001603 | reverse complement strand
CCCCGGCCCGTCCTCGGCGCCGTTCCCGGGGGGCCCGAACGGCCCGGTCGGGCCGTTCGGGCCGTTCGGGCCGGTCCGGGGCAGGCCCGGGGCAGCCCCGGGTCAGACCCGCAGGGGCGCCGCCGCGAACTCGGCCATGCCCGCCCGGAACGGCACCCGGGCCCGCCAGCCCAGCTCGGCCCGGAGCCGGGAGGAGTCGGCGGTGATGTGCCGGACGTCCCCGAGCCGGTACTGGCCGGTCACCACCGGCGCCGGGCCGCCGTGGGCGTCGGCCAGCGCCCGGGCCGTCTCGCCGACCGTGCGCACCTCGCCGCTGCCGACGTTGTACGCCCGGGTACTGCCCGGCGGGCGGTCGCCGACGGACCCCAGGGCCGCCAGATTGGCCGCCGCGACATCGTCGACATGGACGAAGTCCCGGCGCTGGCCGCCGTCCTCGAAGACCCGGGGAGCCTCGCCCCGGGCGAGCGCGGAACGGAACAGCGAGGCCACCCCGGCGTACGGGGTGTTCCGCGGCATGCCCGGGCCGTAGACGTTGTGGTAGCGCAGCGCCAGCACCGACCCGCCGCTCGCGCGGGCCCAGGCGGCGGCCAGCTGCTCCTGGGCGAGCTTGGTGACGGCGTACACGTTGCGCGGGTCGCCCGGCGCGTCCTCGGTGACCAGGCCCGGCCGCAGCGCGGCGCCGCACACCGGGCACGGCGGTTCGAACCGGCCGGCGTCGAGGTCCTCCGGCCGCCGTGGGCCGGGTGCCACCTCGCCGTGCGCCGGACACGTGTACCGGCCCTCGCCGTAGACCACCATCGACCCGGCCAGGACCAGGCGCCGCAGGCCGGCCCGGGCCATCGCGGAGAGCAGGACGGCGGTGCCGAGGTCGTTGCAGCCGACGTACTCGGGCGCGTCGTCGAGGTCGAGGCCGAGACCGACCATCGCCGCCTGGTGGCAGACCGCGTCCACCCCGGCCAGCGCCCGTTCGACCGTCGACGCGTCGCGGACGTCACCGTGGCGGAACTCCGCGCCGGCCGGCAGGTCGGGCGCGGCCCCCGACGGATGGACGGCGGGCAGCAACGCGTCCAGCAAGCGGACCTCGTGACCCGCCGTGACCAGGGCTCGCGCGACGGCCGAACCGATGAACCCGGCGCCGCCGGTGACCAGAATCCTCATGCCCGGCGACGCTACCGGCCGGTGACGGCCGGGGGAGCGACGCAGGGCATCGCGTCATGCTTCGGTAAGCACCGGCCCGGGCCGTGCACCCGCCGTCCGTGCTCCGCCGCCCCGCGCCCGAGGCCGCACGCGCCCGCCCCGGGCCTGTCGGTCCGGCCCGGGCGGACTCCGCTGGTCCACAATGCTGGCATTCACCGATGCCGACGGGCGGTGCGCCCGGACGGGGGAGCCCCATGAAGAGCGCCGATCTGCTCGCCGATGCCTTCGGCCGGATCCACGAGGCCGTCCACGACGTGGTGGACGGCCTCACCGCCGACGAGTTGGCCGAGCGCGTCGACCCGAAGGCCAACTCGATCGTCTGGCTGGTCTGGCACCTGACCCGCATCCAGGACGACCACATCGCCGATGCCGCCGGGACCGAACAGATCTGGACCGCCGACGGCTGGTTCGACCGCTTCGCCCTCGGCTTCCCCGCCGCCGCCACCGGCTACGGTCACCGCGCCCGCGATGTCGCGGCCGTCCGCGTGGACTCCCCGGAGCTGCTCACCGGCTACCACGACGCGGTGCACGAGCGGACGCTGTCCTTCGTCCGCGGTCTGACCGGCCCCGCGCTGGACCGGGTCGTGGACGAGGCCTGGAGCCCGCCCGTGACCCTGGGCGTCCGCCTGGTCAGCGTCATCTCCGACGACCTCCAGCACATCGGCCAGGCGGCCTTCGTCCGCGGCGTGCTCCGGCGGGGCTGACCCCGGGCGGCCGGCGTCAGGCCTCGTCGACGCGGTCGCCGACCCAGCCAGGGCCGCGGTGTCGTGGTCGGTGGCGGCGAAGTGCACGCCCAGCGACTTCCGGGGTTCGAACTCGGGCACGCGGGAGCGGTGCCGGGCCTGCGGCCAGAACCGGTACGCCCGGTCGGAGAGGGCCTGGGCGGGATCGATCGAGGGCTCCCCGCCGATGGCACCGGCCAGGAACAGCGGGGTGAACGCGAATGCGTACGCCTCCCTCTGGAGGACTGCATATACCGTCTATCGACATATCGCGTCCGGCGACTTATGGTTCTCGTGGTGATCGTCAGCCGCGCGGTCCGCGTGACCCGCGCGTCCTCCGACCTGCCGTCAACTCCGCGACGGCGAAGAGTCCGTGGGCGACTGACGAGCCGTCATCGGCCGTGGCACGCGTAGGTGTCACGGGCATCCGTTCCGCTGTTCACGGGAGGACCGCAGTGCACCAACGCTCTCGCACGCCCAAGGCGCTCGGCGCCGGCCTGGCCGCCGTTCTGAGCCTCGGCCTCGCCGCACCGGCCGCGCTGGCCGTTCCGGCCGCGCCGGCCGCCGACACCGATCCCGTCCCCACCCTGGTGGACGGCCAGGAGACCGCCACCCCGCAACTGGTCACCGGTCTCCATGAGCCGGCGCCGGGCAGCCCGGCCGACGCCGCCCGGGCCCACCTCGCGGCGCACCCGGAGCGCTACCGGATCGACCCGGGGCAGCTCACCGAGGTCGCCGCCGAGCGCGGCGCCGACGGCCGGAGCACCGTCAGGTTCCAGCAGTACCACGGCGGTGTGCCCGTGCTGGGCGCGCAGTACCTGGTCCACCTGACCGGTGACGGCGCCGGCCAGCGGGTTGAGTCCGTCGGCGGCAAGTACTTCACCGGGCTCACCGCGCCGACGACGGCCACCGTCCCGGCCGCCGTGCTGCGCGACCTGGCGCTCGGCGAGATCAAGGACCAGGGCGCCCGGGCCGGTGCCACCGTGGAGGACCACGGCGCGGTGGTCGTGCCCGGTGGCACCGGCCGGCTGGCCCAGCACTTCACCGTGCGGGCCGCGGACCCGGCGGGCGGCGGGCAGGCCCGCGAGGTCTACGTGGACGCGAACCTCGGGGTGGTCGCCCTCGTCCACGACTCCCGCTCCTCGGCCCCGGTGGCCACCCCGGGCAGCGGCGCCGCCAAGGGCACCGCCACCGGGGCGGCGGCCGGGGTCGAGCCCGCCACCGGCACCGCGCCGGACTTCTTCGGCCGCCCGGTCAAGGTGGACATCGGCCGCCTCCCGGACGGGAGTTACCAGTTCAGCGACCTCACCCGGCCCGCCGCCGTCACCACCTACGACGCGGCCGGCGAGGGGGTCGGGTCGGGCCTGCCCACCGACCTCGCCGTGGTCCACGCGCCCGGTCCGGACTTCCCCGCCGCCACCGGCACCGTCGGCGCCACCGACGCGCACGTCAACGCCGGTATCGTCTACGACTTCTACCACGACCGGCTCGGCCGGGACGGGCTGGACGGCAAGGCCGGACCGATCATCTCGGTGGTCAACGCGACCGCGTGGGGCGAGCCGCTCGCCAACGCGTCCTGGGACGGCACCAAGATGGTCTACGGCGGTGGCAACGACAAGTTCCGCCCGTTCTCCGTCGCGCTCGACGTGGTCGGCCACGAGATGACCCACGGTGTCGTCGAGAACACCGCCGGGCTGCTGATGGCCGGCCAGACCGGCGCCATGGACGAGGCGCTGGCGGACTACTTCGGCAACGCCATCGAGGTCACCGCCCGGGGCATCCCGATGACCGACCCGAAGGCGGGCCTGCTCGGCGAGAACCTCTGCCGGACCGGTACCCCGGAGGCCTGCGCGGGGAACCGGCGGCTGGACAACCACCGGACCACCGTCGACGACTACCTCGGCGTGCCGACCGACGTCGACAGCGGCGGGGTGCACCTCAACTCCACCATCTTCAGCGGCGCGCTCTGGGACATCCGGCGCACCCTGGACCCGCTCACCGCCGACCGGGTGGTCTACCGCGCGCTCGCCGCCTACCTCACCCCGCTGGACGACTTCGTCGCGGGACGCAACGCCGTCCTCGCCGCGGGTCAGGACCTCGGGCTCAGCCGGGCCCAACTGCGGACGGTGGCCGGGGCGTTCGACGCCCACGGGATCCGGGCCGGCTGGCAGAGCCGGATCGGCACGGACAGCCGCACGCTGCTGCGCGGCATCACCGGGACGGGCGCCCCGGCGGTCGCGGCCGGCCGCTGGGTGATGGCCAGCGCCGAGCGGCCCGGTGCCACCGAGGCGCTGTACACGGGCCCGATCACCGGAGGCGGCAGCCCGACCCGGCTCAGCCCGGAGGACGGGCGCGCGCACGGCTACCCCGCCACCGACGGCACGTCCGCCGCGTGGATCTCGCTCGGCGGCCAGGGCCAGGACAGCTGGAAGATGGAGGTGCTGACCCGCTCGCTGGCCGGCGGCCCGGTCCGTACCCTCTACTCCTCCCCGTCGCGGTTCCCCGCCGACGTCCGGGTGTCCGGCGGCGACATCGCGTTCCGGGCGAGCGACCCGAGCGTCAACCTGAACCGGGTGTTCCTCTCCCACGACGGCGGACCGGCGGTGCCGCTGCCGCTGCCCGCCGGCCACGACGTGCTGAGCGTGACGCTCAAGGACGGCGTCCTCGGCTGGACCGAGCGCTGGGTGGGCGACCAGGGAACCGACCTCTACGCGCCGACCGTCTACTCGATCGCGCTCGGCAAGGTCACCGCCCAGTACGTGGTGCCGGCCTCGAAGGCGAAGGTCGGACCGGCCCTGCTCACGGGCGGGCGGCTGGTCTGGACGGAGACCTCCGGCGACGGCGGCAGGCGCACCTCGATCCGCTCCGGCGCGGTGGACGGCTCCGGGGTGACCGACGTGGTGTCCGGTGACGGGCCGAACGCCCCGTCGAACGGGATCCTCACCGCCTCCGACCGGGCCGTCACCTACCAGGTGGGCACGGACGAGCAGCGGGGCGAGTGGAGCAACGCCGCGCTGCCCAAGCTCTGGCAGGTGCCGCTCGCCGGCGGCACGCCCGAGCGGGTCTCCTGCAACCGCGGCGGCCAGTACCGGCCCGCCGCCGAGCAGGGCACCCGGGTGGTCTGGGTGGACGCCACCGCCGGCCGCAGCGACCTGGTGGTCCGCGACCGGCCGGCCGGCGGCTGCTGACCCTCCGCGCACTCCGTGCCCGGCGGCGGGCCCGCACGAGGGGTGCGGGCCCCCGCCGATCTGCCGGGCGCTCGGTCGGGTGGCTGGGCGTCCGGTCACGGCCCGGCGCGGCGGCCGACGAGGTCGGCGAAGTACTGGCGGTCCCGCAGGGCCGGGGGCAGCGGGTGGCCGAGCAGGACGTGCAGGTTGCACGCGGCGAGGGTGTAGGCGTGGAAGAGCAGGTCCGTGGTGGTGTCGGCGCCCAGCTTGCGCAGGACGGTCGGGGTGCCGCTGCTGCGGCGGGCCAGGTCCTGCCAGGCGGCCCGGCTCCGCGGGTCGTCGCCGAGGGCGTCCAGCACCTCCTTGGCGCGGGTGGCGCGCTCCGGCCAGCGGTCCCCGGCGGCGGCGTACGCGTCGGCCACCCGGTACGGGGACTGCGCGATGTGGACCAGCGCGCTCACCGGGGCGCCCTCGGGTGCGGGGCGCTCGGACCACCGCACCAGGGTGTTGCGCCGATGGCTGGTGGTGACGTCGTACAGCACGCTCTTGATCCGCAGCAGGGCGGCCAGTTCGCCGACCAGCGGGATCCGGGACCGGGGGAGCGGGCGCCAGGTCATCCCGGCGGAGGCGTTGACCACGACGATCTCGTCGACCTCGTACTGCGCGGGCGGCCGGTCGGCGCGCCGGGCCCGGTCCGCGAGCGCGGTGAGCCACTGGTCGGCCATGTTGTCGTAGACCCCGCCGTCCGTCAGCACCAGCTCGGCGGCGGTCGCGGCGGGATCGCCGCCGCCCGGACCGGCGGCGGACCCGTTCGGACCGGCCGCCGCGTAGTGCCGGGCGGCGGGGAGACGCCGGACGGCGAAGGCGCCCGGCAGGCAGGCCGAGACCTGCACCGCGGTGGACAGCGCGAGGTCGCCCGGGCCGCCGGTGCCGAAGCGGTACCCGTAGGTGAAGGCGGGCGAGAGGTAGAAGTGGTCGCCGCTCTGCAGTTCCGTGGCGCAGAAGACGTGGTCGACCGAGCGCCGCACGTCGCGCAGCCCGGTGGCGACGCCGTCCCGGTTGAACAACTCGCGCGCCAGGGCCGTGTCCACGACGGCGCTGCGCCGTTCGAAGAACAGCAGCGCACCGGCGGACAGCAGCAGACCGGCCACCAGCAGGAGGCCGGAGAGGAGCCGGACGCCGTCGACCGCCGTGACGACCACCCCGGTGAGCGTGACCGCGGCGGCCGCGCCGCCGAGCACGAACAGCGAGCGCACGTACGCGTTGGTCGACGGGCCCCAGAAGAACAGGCCGGTGTGGGCGCAGTGGCGGATCAACGGGCGGACGCGGTCGGCGAACTCCGCGCCGGGGCCGTCGCGGTAGTCGGTCTCGTGGGCGACCACGCCGTTCGCGACCGAGCCGCCGGACACCGAGGAGATCGCCACCACCTCGCGGTGCCGGCCGACGTCGGCCAGGTAGATGAGGGCTCCGATGCCCCACATGGTGGCGCGGTAGCCGCCACCGGAGAGGGCCACACCGATCTTCGCCATGTCAGACCTCCACGGTCGTGCCCGCCGCCGGAGCTGCCGGCGTCGCCGGGCCTGTCGGGCCTCCCGGGCCTGCCGGGGTCGGCGGGCCCGGCGCGTCCGGCGGGTAGACGGCCGTGTAGCCGAGCGTCCGCTGCCGGTCGGGGTCGGCCCACGGATCCGTCGTGGGGCTGCGGTAGTTGAACACCAGCTCCGGCGGCCCCGGGGTCCGCTCCGGGGTGCCGATCAGGCGCAGCACGGCGGCCCGGTCCGGGTGCTTGAACTTGTCGCCGTTCGTCGAGATCAGGAAGCGGCGGGTGGCGAGCAGCGCCAGCAGCTCGTCCGTGGTGTTGGCGGCGCTGCCGTGGTGCGGCACCTTGAGGGCGTCCACCGCCAGCCGGTCCGTGCCGCGCTCCGGACCGCGCTCCGCCAGGAGCCGGGTCAGACCGCGCGCCAGGACGTCGCCGTGGCCGTCGCCGGTGAGCAGGACGCGGTGGTCGCCGACCTCCAGCAGGAACGCGATGCTCGATCCGTTGGGGACCGAGCCGTCCACCCGCTCGCCGCCGAGGAGGTCGTCGGCCAGGCCGCGCAGATCCTTGCGGCGGGCCAGCCGTTCCAGCGCCTCCCCGGGGCGTCCGGGGGTCACCCCGAGGCCCTTGAGGACCTTGGTCCATTCCTTGCGCAGCGCGAGCAGCTCCGCCCCGCCGGGGGACACCACGGTGACGCGGGCGCCGCCCGGCAGCACGGCCGAGGGCAGCGGCCCGCGGGCCGGGACCCGGACGGCGGGCGCCTCCACCCGGGCCGTGCGGAACGCCGCGTTCCAGGCGAGGTGCTGGCTGCCGATCAGGGCCTGGAGCATCTCGCCCTGGTCCGCGCCGAGCAGGTCGGCGTCCTGGGTGAGCTGCGGCCAGCCGTTGAACCAGACGTCGCCGATCGACAGGCCGAGCGCGGTCCGGTCCTGGAGGAGGCGTACGACGCCTTCGATGTGGTCGGCGTCCACGTGCGTCACCACCAGCACGTCCAGGTGCCGGTCCGGCTTCGGCAGCGCCGAGACGCGGTCGAAGACGGCCCGGTAGGTGGTGTTCGGTCCGCCGTCGACGAGCATCCGGTGGACCTCGCCGCCCGGCCCGGGCCACTCGATCCACAGCGCGTCGCCGTGTGCGGCGGGCAGCAGTTGCACGGTGATCACGGCGTGCCTCCCACAGGGGTTCCGGCCGCGTTCGCGTTCGCGGTCGTGCTGATGGCCGTGTTGCCGGCCGGGCTCTCGACGAGCCAGCGGGCGTCGCCGAAGGCCACGATCGACATGGCGAGGGTGAACCCCCGGGCGAGCAGCAGCCGGCGGATGTCACGCACCAGCTCGCCGATGCTCTTCCCGTCGCTGGCCCGGTCGGCGAGCGTCGCGGCCCCGATGCCCGCCATCACGGCGGCCTGCCGGCCCAGGGTCGGTACGAGGGTCGCGACCACCACGGGGGCGCTCTCCTGGAGGAACTTCGCCGCGACGTTCTGCCAGCGCACCTCGGCCTGTGCCATGGTGCAGCCGAGCAGCATGACGACCGGGCCGGTGCCGCCGTCGTGCCGGTCGGACAGGATGTACCGGCGGTCGATCAGCACGGCGGCGAGCCTGCTCGGCCGGTTCGTCTTGCCGATCTCCAGCACGGCGGTGCTGCCCTCGTCGCTCGCGTTGTGCGGCAGGGCCACCAGCAGGGGCGGGCCCTGTGCCCTGACCACCTGCCGCCAGGCCCGCCAACTCGTCGCCGTGTGCAGCCCGTCGGCGCCGAACGAGGTGCGGAGCACCGCCGCCGTGGCCGTGCGGTCCTGCGCCCGGACCTTGTCGCTCGCCGCGAAGAGCACGCTGTCGACCGGCCGCAGCGCCCGGCCGCGCCCCGTGGCGTCCGGCTCGACGACCGTGCCGGTGAGCCGGTCCCGCTCCACCCGCCGCTCGATCTCCATGCGCAGGCCCCAGAACCCGAGGGGGCAGATCGTCCGGCGGCCGGTGCCGTCGGTGCTGCCGGCGCCGCGGCGACAGGAGCAGGTGCCGGCCGCCAGGGCCTCGCGCCAGTGGGCGCAGAGCGTGGCGCCGTCCCGCGGGTAGCCGTAGTCGTAGACGAACTCCACCGGCCACAGTTCGGCCGCCTCGGCCGAGACCACCTGGAGGAAGGTGACGTCCTTCAGGCTCCCCAGGCCGAGCGTCGCCAACTGGTCGAACAGGGTGCTGCCCTGCTGGGCGAGGCCGCGCAGCAGGGCGTCCGGCGGCGGGAGTTCCGTCGCCGGCGCGCCGAGCTGCCGGTCGAGGTCGTCGGTGAGGAGCTGCTGGATCAGAGCCCTGAACCGGTCGAGGTCGGCGAGCCGGACGGGGGTGCTCGTCCCGTTCAGGCGGATGTCGGCCCGGTCGTCGCTGTCGATGCGGATGACCGCCGCCCGGCGGTCACCGGTGCCCGCGGTACCGGCGGTACCGGCGGTACCGGCAGTACCTGCGGTGTCGGTGCTGTCGGAGCTGTCGGTGCTGTCGGAGCTGTCGGTGCTGTCAGTGCTGTCGGAGTTGTCGCTGAGGGAGCTGAACACCTCGCCGTGCACGGTGATCTCCCGACCGGCGACGGGTCGGTCAGCCGCGCCGACCGGACCGGTCAGCTCCAGCCGCTGCAACAGCCGGTCCCGGTGGTAGACGCGGGCGCCGCAGCGGATCTCCCGCTCGTCCGGCCCCACCGCGACCGGGAACACGGCCTCGCTGGACGCGCCCCGGTCCGGCAGGACGATCGCCTTGGAGGTGTGGCGGCTCGCGCTGCTCCGCTCCTCGTAGAACTCGACGACGAGACGCGCCCCGGTTCCTCGGAACGACAGCCCCTCCTCCGGGAACTCCCGGGCGGCCGCGTGCCATTCGGGGCTGCCGGGCCCGACGCGGAGGTGGATGTCGTGCACGGCGCCGGGCAGGAACGCCTGCCGGCGCGGTTCGCCCGTCGCTCGGACGGCGACGAGCGCCTGGAGGAAGCGGGCATCGGGCCGGACGGGTGCCGGCCCGGCCCGGCGGGGCACCCGCAGGCCGGGGGTGACGGCGCGCTTGAACCGGCCTCCGAGGTGTCGGAGGGCGCCGGCCCGCGTGACAGGGCGGATCGTCACCCGCTCCGCCGGTGCGGGCAGCGAGGGTAGTGGGATGTTGTCTGCCTGGTGAACCGCCTCACTGGCTCCCCCGGACCCGGCCCGGTACGACAGTGCGTCGGACAGCGCGCGGCGCTCGACCAGCCCGGGGCGGGCCACCGTCAGCCAGGAGCCCGCCCGGGCCGCTGCCTCGTCCAGTGGGCGGTCGTCGAGCAGCCCGTGGACCAGCAGGCGAAGCCAGTCGGCGGCACCGGTCCCGGCGAGGTCGGCGACGATCCAGCCGGAGGCCCCGAGCCCGCGCGCCGCGCCGTCGAGCCGGGCCAGTTCGGCCCGCCCGGGCGGCTGGGGGCCGCACCACAGCACGCAGGTGGCGCGAACGCCGTCGCGGTGCTGCTCCAGCAGGGTGAGCCCGGTCGCACCGGAGACCACCAGGAGGTCGTCCGGCTCACCGGGGGTGTGGGTGTCCGTGACTCTCGGATCGGAGCGCAGGCCGTCGAGGAGTTCCCCGGCCGGGTCGGCCCCTACGGCGCCGACCCGTAGGGGCCGGTGCCAGGGCGGATCCGGTGCCAGGCTCACGTCCGCGACGTATACCGCGCCGACGGCGGGGCGCAGGGCGGATAACCGTTCGGCGAGCGGGCGCCGGTGGCTGGGCGGTACGTCGTGCAGGGCCAGCCGGACGGGGGCGGTGCCCGCGACGGCCTCGTCCCAGGCGCGGGTCAGCTCGTCCTGGAGCCCGGTGTCCGCGGCGATCCGGGTGCGGATCCCAGGCGGCAGTCGCCACGCCCACGGCCCCCGCTCCGGCACGCCGAGCGCCCCGAGTGCTCCGCCGGTCGGGCCCGCACCCTCCCCACCCATCAGACCCGCGGCCGCCAGGGCCGCCGGCGCGATGGAGAGGATCTGGCTCAGCTCAGCCATGGGAGACCTCGTCACCGGCTCCGCCAGGAGGCCACCCACGACCAGGTCGGTCTCCCGACCCTTCCACTCTGCCACAGACGGGGTGGCCCCCGGGGGATACCGCCCGCGGGCAAGGACTGCGGTCTCAAACGTTGAACCGTCGAGCAGTTGACTCTCCGGCGGCGCGCATCAGGTGCGCGGCAGTGATCCCACAGCGGCGAGGAACTCGGGGAGCGACCCGTCGTGGCCGGGCAGAAGCTCGGCCGCCGCCCGCCAGAAACCGGGGCCCGCCGCTTCGGCGGCCTGCCCGACCAGTTCGGCGCAGCGAGTGGCCCAGGCGTCGCGTCCGGGGGCCCGCCGGGGGAGGTGGTGGCCGTGGCGCAGGGCTTCCCGCGCGGGCCGGATCGCGGCGAGCAGTTCACGGTCGTCGAGCACCGCCGCCCGGCGGACGCGTTCGATCAGGTCCGACGCGGTGGAGGTCGTCCGCAGGTCGGCGAGTGCGGCCCGGGCGGTCGCGGGCCCGTGCGGGGCCAGTCGGGTCAGCCGCTCGCGGGGCAGGGCACGGGCCAGTTCGTCGGGGAACCCGGTGCGGTCGGCGAGCACGCACAGCACCGGCTCGGGCAGCGGGGTCCGAGCGTGGGCCCGCACCAGTTCCGCCCACGGCGGGCCGCCGCAGGCGTGGCGGCTGCCGTCCAGCACCGCCTGTGCCTCGACCGGCCCGGCGCACCGCCGGAGCCGGGCCGGCAGGTCCTCGGCGGGTGGCTCCGGCGGTCGGCGCTCGGCCAGCAGGCGGCGCAACTCGGCGTCCGTGTGGGCGAGATGGTCGATGAACTGGTCCAGCCGGTCGTCCAGGCCGTGGAGCCAGGCCCGGATCGCGGTCGCGTCCCCGTTGCCGTACACGCCCAGGGCCCAGCGGGCGAAGAGCGCCCGGGGCGGCACTCCCGCCCGGTGGAGCCGGTCGAGGACGGTCCGGGCGAAGTACTCCCTGGTCCGGAGCCGGCGCAACGGGTGCTCGGCCATCGCGGCCAGTTCGTCGTCGCCGAGCCGCCCGACCAGCGCGGCCAGCACCTCCGGCGGCGCCTGCACGAGAACCCGCAGGTCGGGCCGCCCGGTGGCCCCGACTGCCGGGCGGCCGAGGCCCCGGAGCAGGCCGCGCAGGCTGCCGCGGTGGCCGGGGAACCGCTCCGCGGCGGTGCGCCAGGCCCGGGGATCGGCGCCGGTCCCGGCCCGCAGCGCCGCGCCGACGGCCTCCCAGAAGCCGTGGACCTGCCGGTGGTTGTGGTCGTAGCCGTCGACGGCCGCGACCAGCAGGTCGACCCTCGGGGCGGCGTGCAGCAGGTCGGCCGCGTTCTCCCCGGTCAGCACGTGGCGCAGCAGTGACGGCCGCAGCTCGCCGATCCGGGCGAGCCCCGGTCGCCAGGCCCAGGGCGGCAGTTCCTGCTGCCGGGCCACCAGACGGTTCGCCACCGCCGGCTCCCAGGGGGTGAGCAGCTCGGCGGTGAACGCGTCGGGGCAGTCCCGGCGCGCGATCAGGGCGCGCCGCTGGCGGCGCTCGAACGGCTCCCGGCGATGGGCGGCGGCGAGCGCCGGCCAGTCCACGGGGGCGGCGACCAGCACCGCGTCGCACTCCAGCACCGACCGGGCCGCGCGCAGCCCGGCCGTCGGATCGCCCGTCCCGGCGGCCACCGGGCCGCCGTCGGTACGGGCCGGACGGTGGCCCGGCCCCCGCACCCGCGCGGCCTCGGCGGCCACGTGCTCGGCGCCGCCCAGTTCGGCGATCGCCCGGCGGTGCGCCTCCGGTGGCAGCAACGAGGCGACCCAGACCAGCAGTTGTACCGCCTGCGCGGCGCGCCACCGCTCCTGCCCGTCGTCCACCGACCCCACCGTCCTACGCCCCCGCCCCGCCCCGGGGCACGGGCCACTCTGACACAGCGGCCCGGGTCCGGTCCGTCCGGCGGTCGTGCTGCGGCCCCGGAGTGAGTAGTCGGCCCGGCCGACTTCCCACTCCGAGGGTGACGGGCCCGTTCCGCACGGCCCTCGTCCGGGGCCCGGGTCCCGGCCCGGGGTCAGACGGGCTGGTGGCCCGGCTGGGGATACCCGATCTCGGCGATGTCCTCGGCCAGCTCGCCCAGCTCGGCCTCGGGGTTGAGAAGGGACACGAGGTCCTGGCTCAGCGGTCGCAGTGCGAACACCCGGCTCACCGCCTCCAGGTCCACGGCGGTCTCGTAGTAGTCCTCGGCGAACCGCTGGTAGGCCTCCGGCGAACGGTCGAGCAGGAGGGCGAACAGGCCCGTCGACCCGTCGGGATCGGCGGTGTCCCCGGGGAAGTCGATCGACCCGTGGTGCCACCGGTCGTCCGCCGGTCCCCGCCACAGGCAGGCGGTCACCACGGGCACGCCGTCCTCGTCGGTGAACGCGGGCTCCTCGACGAAGCGCCCGAAGGGCTCGGGGACGCCGTCGACCACTCCCGGCCAGGGCTCGCCGTCGTTGCCGTACGGGCTCACCGGCGATTCGTGGGCGAAGCCGCGCACGTAGACGCCGGCCGCCGAGAACACGATGGAGTACTCGTCCCCGGACCCGTCGCGCATCGAGGCCATCTCCTCGCCGTCCGCCCAGCCGGCGTCGAAGGAGTGGTACCGGCCCTCCCAGGCCGGGCTGAGGATCGCGTCCAGCATCGCCAGCGAACGGCACAGGTCCCGAAGGTCGGCGCCGGCGGGGAGGCGGCGCGCCACGTCATGAACGGTCATGCGCTCATCGAACCCGATGCCACCGACACCCGGCCGCGCAGGCCGTCGGCCCGCGTACCGGCAGCAGCCCCCAGGGGCCGTGGAGTGGGGCGGCAAGATCGGACGACCGTCCACACGCCCACCACAGAACAAGCCGCGGGGGAGAGCGCCCAGGACGCCGTATCATAAA
>NZ_JBEPAA010000130.1:0-13625 GCF_040298365.1 Kitasatospora sp. NPDC001603 | reverse complement strand
GGGCGCCCGCCGGGGTGCGGCCCCGGTCGGCACCCGATCCGGTCGGCACTGCCGTCCGGGCGGATCGGAACCCCGCCGTCGTTGCGGGCCCCGGCGGTGCGGCCGGGGCCCGCAACACGTACGCCCGGCGGTGGGGCGGCGCGCGGCGACCGTGCGCTGACGTACAGTCAGGCCGGGGCCCGTGCCCCGCCCCGCAGTCGACCGTGCCGGCAGAGGAGAAGCGCCGTGGCCACCGAAGCCCACCCCGTCCCCGTCCCGCCGCCCGCCGACGGGGCCGCCCGGCCCGTTCCCGAACTGCCGGCCGAGGCCGTCACCCGGTGGCGGGCCGAGGGGTCCGAGCTGGTCGAGCTGCTCGCGCTCGCCCACCGGGAGCTGGGCGGCGTCGCGGCGTTCCGGCTCGGACCGGCCCCCACCGTGCTGGTCACCGATCCGGAGGCGGTGCAGCACGTGCTCGGGCGGCACCCGGACCGCTACGTCAAGCGCTCCCACCGGGCCCGGATGCTGGCCGGCGAGGGCGTCCTGTCCGCCACCGGAGAGGCCTGGAAGCGCCAACGGCGGATGCTGCAGTCCCAGTTCACCGGACCGGGGATGCGCCGCTACGAGCGGCGGATCGCCGAGGCCGCCCGCCGCGCCGCCGACCGCTGGGCCGGGTACGTCCGCACCGGCGAGCGCTTCGACCTCGGCGAGGAGATGCGGCACTTCGCCCTCGACACCATCTGGCGCGCCCTCACCGGCCGCCCGCTGGACGACCGGACCGACCGCGAACTCGCCTCGGTGGCGCGGGTGGTGGCCGCGCTGCCGACACTGCCCGCGGACGGCGCCGACGCCCGGGACGCGGTCGCCGAGGACCTGGCCAGGATCGACGCCGTCGCGCACGCCGCGATCGACGCCGCCCGGCGCGACCCGGCGGGCGACGGCCTGCTCCGGGTGCTGGTCGAGGCCGCCGACGAACACCCCGAGTACACCGACCGGTTGATCCGCGACGAGCTGGTGACCCTGCTGGTCGCCGGGCACGAGACCACCGCCACCACATTGACCTGGCTCTTCCTGTTGCTCGACGGCAACCCCGGGGCCCGCGCCTGGGCGCTGGCGGCCGGCCCCGAGGGCTCGGCCGGGCGGCGCGAGGCGGTGCAGGCGCTGGTCAGCGAGACCCTGCGGCTCTACCCCTCCGCCTGGATCCTGCCCCGGCACGCGGCGGAGGCCGACACCCTGGCGGGCCACCGGATCGAGGCCGGTACGGACCTGCTGGTCTGCCCCTATCTGACCCACCGGGACGCGGAGTTGTGGCCCGACCCGGAGCGCTTCGACCCGGCCCGGTTCACCTCCCCCGGCCGCAAGCCCGCCCACCTGGGCGCCTACTACCCCTTCGGGCTCGGCGCCCGCGCCTGCCTGGGCACCCAGTTCGCCGTGCGGGAGACCACCGCCCTGGTCGAGCTCCTGCTGGAGCACAGCCCGCGGCTGCTCGCCGTCCCCACCGGCTCCGCGTACGGGATCACCGTCCGGCCCGACGGGCCCGCCCCGGCCACGCTCGCGGGAGCGTGACCGGGGCGGGCCGGCCTGCGGGGCGACCGTCGGGGACGGCCAGGTGAGGGACCGGTCAGGGGAAGGCGACCACGGTGGACGGGACGGTGGCGGTGCCGGAGGTCGGGCCACCGGTGCCGTTGACCACGTGCTCGTACTGGCCGTTGCCGCCCAGCGAGACCACCGACAGGTCGTGCAGGCGCACCCCGGGCCGGACCGGGACCTCGAAGCCGTGGTCCATCCGGATGGTCGGGTCCACGTTGAAGTAGCAGTAACTGCCGAGGCCCCAACCCTCGTGGGTGGTCACGCCGTCGTCGACCTTGTAGGCCGCGAAGCCCTTGGTCGCGCCGTTCTGCACGGCCGCCTGGTTCGGCGCGTCGTACGCCTTCTCGTTCTGGAAGAAGATCGTCCGGCCGCGCTCGCCGGACCACTCGACGTCGTACTTCTTGAAGTGCTCCACGAACAGGCCGGTGGCGAGCACGTCGTCCCCGCGCACCAGCAGGCCGTAGTCGGAGGGGTTGGTGGTCCAGCCGACCCCGGCGCCGTGGTCGGCCCGCCAGATCCAGCTGTGGTCGACGATCACGTCGTCACTGTTGACCACGATCCCGGCGGTGGCGGAGCCGGGGCCGGCGCCGCCGACCCGGATGAACACGTCCTGGAGGGTGGTCGGGTCGGCCGCGTGGTCGGCGGCGGCGTTGTCCGGCCCGATCTGCACCAGGGAGGGCGAGTTGACCGCTCCGGCGTCGACCAGCAGACCGGCCAGCCGGACGCCGTCGACGTCGGCCACCTTGATCGCCGTCACTCCGTTGTCCGGGACGACGGTGGCCAGGCCGAGGCCGAGCACCACGGTGTCGGGCCGGTTCACCTCGATCGGCCGGTCGACGTGGTAGACGCCGGGGGTGAAGAGCAGGTCGAGCCCCTGGGCCAGCGCCGCGTTGATGGTCGCCGCGGTGGCACCCGGCTTGACCACGTAGAACTGGCTGAGCGGCCGCGAACCGCCCTGCGGGGTACCGTCCCAGGAGACGCCGCGGGCGTCGGTCCGCTTGGCCGGGACGAACACCTTGTAGTCGTTGCCGTCCAGGTAGAGGAACGGCTTCTCGCGGGAGACCGGCGTGCTGTCGAGCGTGGTGTAGGGCGGGTTGGGGAAGCCCTGCGCCGGGGCGCCCTGGACGCCGGAGAACACCTGGTTCCAGACCCCGTTGGAGAAGCCGCCGACCGCGCTGTCCCGGGTGTACCACTGCTGCTGGGAGTAGTTGCCGACGGTGCCGTCGATCCGGCTGTCGGCGATGTAGCCGCCGCTGGCCCAGCCGTAGCCGTCGGGCGCCAGGTTGAGGCCGCCCTTGACGTGCATCCGGCGGAACGGTGCCGCCTGGGCGACGGCCCAGCGGTCGGTGCCGTTGACCGGGTTGAGCGCGAGGTTCTCGGCGGAGCGCCAGAAGTTCTGCGTCGCGTTGCCGTTGAACCAGCCGGCGTCCACCGTGACATCGCCGTTGATGGTGGTGTCGTCCGGCTTCAGGCCGAGGCCGGCGATCGAGGTGTAGAAGCCGAGCTGCGCGTTGAGGTTGTTGTAGGTGCCCGGCTTGAACAGCAGCGCGTAGCGCTCGCTGCCGAACTGGTTGGCCTCCTGCTGGTGGAAGACCGCGTCGACCTTGGCCTGGATCCCGGGGGTGGCGGGGTCGAAGACCAGCACGTTGGGGCCGAGGTCGCCGCCGCCCTGGACCGGCGGCACGGTCGGCCCGTCGGTGGTGTTGACCCGGAAGTCCCAGAGCGAGTACCCCCAGGCGGTGCCGCGGGCCTGCCCGTTCATCCGGACGTAGCGGCCGCTGCCGGAGACGGCGAGCGTCTCGGTGCCGCCGGTACCGGTCGCGGTGGCGTACAGCGTCCGCCAGCTCGATCCGTCGTCCGAGGTCTGGAGCTGGTAGGAACGCCCGTACGCGGCCTCCCAGTTCAGGACCACCCGGCAGAGCGGGCGGACCGAGCCGAGGTCGACCTGGAGCCACTGCTGGTCGCTCGCCGCGGAGGACCAGCGGGTGCCCGGGTCGCCGTCGACGGCGTTGCCGGCCGCCGTGCCGGCGTTCTCCGCGGACGAGGCGGTGGCGGGCCGGCCCTGGGCGGCGTCGGTGCTGCCGCAGTCGGCGCCGCCCGGGGTGAAGGTGCCGTAGACCTGGAACTCCCAGAGCGAGTAGCCGTATCCGGTGCCCCGGGCCAGGCCGTTCATCCGGACGTAGCGGCCGCTGCCGGAGACGGCGAGCGTCTCGGTGCCGCCGCTGCCGGTGGTGGTGCTGTAGAGCGTCCGCCAGCTCGATCCGTCGTCCGAGACCTGGATCTGGTACGCACGCCCGTACGCCGCCTCCCAGGTGAGCACCACCTTGGTGAGCGCGGCACCGGCGCCGAGGTCGACCTGGAGCCACTGCTGGTCGCTCGCCGCGGACGACCAGCGGGTGCCGGTGGATCCGTCGACGGCGTAGGCGGCCGGGGTGGCGCCGTTCTCGGTGGACGAGGCGGTGGCCGCCCGGCCCTGGGAGATCAGGGCGTCGGCGGCGTGGGCGGCCGGCGCGGGCAGCGCCAGGACGGCGCCCGAGAGCAGGGCGAGGCCGGCCAGTGCGGCCGGGGCCCTGCGGGGGCGTGCTGAAGCGAGCCTCATGGGCTTCTCCTGCGGTGGGGGTGAGTGGGGTGTGGGGGCGCGCGCCACGGCCCGCACCCGGTGCGGCGCAGGTACCGGGCGTGGGGGAACGACGGGGCGGCCGGGCGGTCAGCGGTCGACGGTCGGCCGGCCGGGCTCGGCAGGTGGTGGCCGGCCGGGCACGGGTGGACGGCCGCCGGAGGTCCGACGGAGCGCCACCGGCCCGTCGTCCGGGCTCGGGGAGCGCCCCCGACCGGGAGTCTCGGGGCTGCCGATCGGGGGTGTCAACCCTTCGCGCCGACTTTCCTCACACCGTGAACTTGCTGGTGTGCCAACGGATCGGCGGAAGAAGCCAGGTCAGGCGGGGGTGGCCCGCACCTCTCGGGCCCGCGGTTCGGCGCGACGCGGGAACTCCCCGCCGGAGTCCAGGAAGTCGGTCAGCGGCAGGGTCGCCGCGCCGACGGTGACCGCCTCCGGCCCGAGCATGCCGAGCACGATCGAGGTCTGCTCCCGGGGGAACCGCAGCGCGTACTCGGTGGCGGCGGCGCGGATCGCGGGCAGCAGCCGGGGGCCCAGCAGCAGCCCGGCCCAGCCGCCGATCACGATCCGCTCGGGGTTGAACAGGTTGACCAGGTCCGCGATCGCCGCGCCCAGGTACTCCGCCGCCTCGGCCAGCAGCCCCGTGGCCGCCGGCTCGCCCGCCTCGGCGGCCGCCAGCAGCGCGGCCAGCCCGGCCTTCTCGCCGCCGTCGGGCGGCGCCGCGCCCCACCGCTCGACCAGCGCCTCGGCGCCGACGTACGCCTCCAGGCAGCCGCGCGCGCCGCACCGGCAGCGCCGGCCGCCGACGTGCACCTTGGTGTGGCCCCACTCGCCGGCGCTGCTGGTGGCGCCGCGGAAGCGCACGCCGTCGGCGATCACACAGGCGCCGACCCCGGAGCCGAACAGCGCGATCACCGCGTGCCGGACCCCTCGCCCGGCGCCGAACCACATCTCGGCCTGGCCGAGCGTCTTGGCGCCGTTGTCGACGAACAGCGGCAGGTCGGTACCGGCTCTCAGCAGCCGGCCGAGCGGGACGCCCTCCCAGCCGACGGTCTGGCTGTGCACGACGATCCCGAGGCCGTCCGGGGCCGGGTCGCCCTGGTCGACGATGCCCGGGACGCCGATGCCGACGCCGAGCACGGTCGCCGGATCGGTGCCGGTGCGCTCCAGCACCTCGGCCAGCCCGGACAGGATCAGCTCCACCACGTGGTCCACGTCGTGGCCGCAGTCGGAGAGCGGCCGGTCGCTGGCGGCCAGTTCGGTCCGGGCCAGGTCGAACAGGGCGACCCTGACCTGCGTCTCCCCGACGTCCACGCCGACCAGCCGGGCCCGCCCGGCGGCGACCTGGAGCAGGATCCGGGGGCGGCCGCCGTCCGACTCCACCGAGCCGCACTCCTCGATCAGCCCGTCGGCGAGCAGCTCGCCGGTCACGTTGCTGATCGAACCGGCACTGAGCCCGGTGATCACGCCGAGCTCCTGCCGGCTGAGCGGCCCGTCGAAGTACAGCCGCCGCAGCAGCGCCGACCGGCTGCCCCTGCGCAGGTCACGCACCGTCTTCTTGCCTCGCACGGTCATGGCATCTCCCTCCTGATCCGAATCTATCGCTGTCCGAACCCTTGACGGAAGCTTTTCTCACACGTTAAATCACGGCCTGAAGTAAGCATTCCATCAAGGCACTTCACCCGAACCCGCCCACCCCGCCCGAGAGGGGCAATCGGTCATGCCCATCAGCCGAGTCGCTGCGGCCACCGCCCTGGTCGCCACCCTGGTCCTCACCGCCACCGCCTGCGGCGGCGGCTCCACGTCCGGCGGCGGAGACAACAGCAGCCCCGGCACGCTCACCTACTGGGCCTCCAACCAGGGCACCAGTCTGGAGAACGACCGGCAGGTCCTGGAGCCGGAACTCAGAAAGTTCGAGCAGCAGACCGGCATCAAGGTCAAGCTGGAGGTCATCCCCTGGGCCGACCTGCTCAACCGGATCCTCGCCGCCACCAGCTCCGGCCAGGGCCCCGACGTGCTGAACATCGGCAACACCTGGTCCGCCTCGCTCCAGGCCACCGGCGCGCTGCTCCCCTTCGACGCGGCCGCCCTCAGCAGGATCGGCGGCAAGGAGCGCTTCCTGCCCGCCGCGCTCGCCTCGGCCGGCGCCCCCGGCCAGGAC
Organism: Kitasatospora sp. NPDC001603; assembly: GCF_040298365.1. Taxonomy (NCBI): domain Bacteria; kingdom Bacillati; phylum Actinomycetota; class Actinomycetes; order Kitasatosporales; family Streptomycetaceae; genus Kitasatospora; species Kitasatospora sp. NPDC001603. The sequence goes on along the minus strand of NZ_JBEPAA010000130.1, from coordinate 7,281 downwards.
CCGGCCGCCGTCCCGCTGTACTCGATGGCCTACGGCCTGTACTACAACAAGAAGCTCTTCGCCGAGGCCGGCCTCGACAAGCCCCCGGCCACCTGGGAGGAGCTGGTCGCCGACGGGAAGAAGCTCACCACCGGCGACCGCCACGGCATCGCCCTGGAGGGCGGCAACGTCTCCGAGAACGTCCACCACGCCTTCGTCCTCGCCAAGCAGCAGGGCACCGACTTCTTCGACGCGGCCGGCAAGCCCGCCTTCGACAGCCCGGGCGCCGTCGCCGCCGTCAAACAGTACGTCGGCCTGCTCGGCACCGAGAAGATCGCCGCGCCCGGCAACGCCGAGTACGCCAACAACCAGTCCGTCACCGACTTCGCCACCGGCAAGGCCGCCATGCTGATGTGGCAGGCCGCCGGCGCCAACCTCAAGTCCCACGGCATGAACCCCGAGGACTACGGCGTCGCCCCCGTCCCCGTCCCGGCCGGCGCCACCGGCGGACGCGCCACCACCTCGATGGTCGCCGGCATCAACCTGGCCGTGTTCAAGAACACCAGGAACACCGACGGCGCGCTCTCCTTCGTCAAGTTCATGACCGGCACCGAGGAGCAGACCCAGCTCAACCGGACGTACGGCTCCATCCCGCCGGTCAAGGACGCCCAGGCCGATCCGGCCTTCGCCACCCCCGAGCTCAAGGCCCTCACCGACGTCCTCTCGACGAGCGCCCAACCGCTCCCGCAGGTCGCCGACGAGAGCCAGTTCGAGACCCTGGTCGGCACCGCCGTGAAGAACCTGCTCGCCGCGGCCGCCGGCGGCAAGGCCGTCACCGACGAGTCCGTGAAGGCCGAACTCACCAAGGCCCAGCAGCAGATGCCGGCCAAGTGAAGTGATCCGCAAGCGCCTCCTCCCCCGTCGCAGCGCGCTGCCGTACCTGCTGCTGCTCCCCGCCCTCGTGCTCGAACTGCTCATCCACCTGGTGCCGATGGTGGTCGGCATCGTGATGAGCTTCAAACAGCTCACCCAGTTCTTCCTCCGGGACTGGACCGCCGCCCCCTGGGCCGGTCTCGCCAACTACCGGATGGCGGTGGACTTCCACGCCCCCGTCGGCCGGGCCCTGCTGCACTCCTTCTGGGTCACCTGCGCCTTCACCGCCCTGGCCGTCGGCCTCTCCTGGCTGCTCGGCACCGCCGCCGCGATCATGATGCAGGACACCTTCCGCGGCCGCGGCCTGCTGCGCGCCCTGTTCCTGCTCCCGTACGCGCTGCCGGTCTACGCCGCCGTCATCACCTGGTCGTTCATGTTCCAGCGGGACACCGGCCTGATCAACCACGTGCTGCACGACCAGCTCCACCTGGTCGACGACAAGCCGTTCTGGCTGCTCGGCGACAACAGCTTCACCGCCCTGGTCACCGTCTCGGTCTGGCGCAGCTGGCCGTTCGCCTTCCTCACCCTCACCGCGGGCCTGCAGAACATCCCGCGCGAGCTCTACGAGGCCGCCGCCCTGGACGGCGCCGGCGTCCGGCAGCAGATCCGCCGGATCACCCTGCCCTCGCTGCGCCCGGTCAACCTGGTGCTCGTCCTGGTGCTGTTCCTCTGGACGTTCAACGACTTCAACACGCCGTACGTGCTGTTCGGCCGGTCGGCGCCGGAGGCGGCGGACCTGATCTCGGTCCACATCTACCAGTCCTCCTTCGTCACCTGGAACTTCGGCGCGGGCTCCGCGATGTCGGTCCTGCTGCTGCTCTTCCTGCTGCTGGTGACCTCCGGCTACCTGCTGCTCACCTCGCGCCGAAGGGATGCGCAATGATCGGCCCGCCCGCGTCCTTCCGCTGGATCCGCCGGATCCTGCTCACCGCGCTCGCCCTCTTCGCGGCCGCGCCCGTCCTGGTGATGCTCAGCAGCTCGCTGAAGCCGCTGCAGGACGTCCAGGGACCGTTCCGGTGGATCCCGAGCACCGTCACCCTCCGGCCCTACCTGGACATCTGGCGCACCATCCCGCTCGGCCGGTACCTGGTCAACTCGCTGATCGTGGCGGGCGGCGCCACCGTGCTCTCGGTGCTGGTCGCGATCCTCGCCGCCTACGCGGTGAGCCGCTACCGCTTCCGCGGCCGCCGGCTGTTCACCGTCACCGTGCTCTCCACCCAGATGTTCCCGGGCATCCTCTTCCTGCTGCCGCTCTTCCTGATCTTCGTCAACGTCGGGAACGCGACCGGGGTGGCGCTGTACGGCAGCCGGGGCGGCCTGATCCTGACCTACCTCACCTTTTCGCTGCCGTTCTCGATCTGGATGCTGGTCGGCTACTTCGACTCCATCCCGCGCGACCTCGACGAGGCCGCCCTGGTCGACGGCTGCGGGCCGGTCCAGGCACTGCTGCGGATCATCGTCCCGGCGGCCGTGCCCGGCATCGTGGCGGTCGCGGTGTACGCCTTCATGACCGCCTGGGGCGAGGTGCTGTTCGCCTCCGTGCTCACCAACGACGAGACCCGCACCCTCGCCGTCGGCCTGCGCGGCTACGCCACCCTCAGCGACGTGTACTGGAACCAGGTGATGGCCGCCTCCCTGGTGGTGAGCGTGCCCGTGGTCGCCGGCTTCCTGCTGCTCCAGCGCTACCTGGTCGCCGGGCTCACCGCCGGAGCCGTCAAGTGACCCTCCCCGCCCTCCCCTTGAGCGAAAGGCTCGCCGTGAACGACCTCAGCGCCCTCCCCGACGACTTCCTCTGGGGCGCGGCCACCGCCGCCTACCAGATCGAGGGGGCGGTGGACGCCGACGGCCGCGCACCGTCCATCTGGGACACCTTCTCGCACACCCCCGGCAAGGTCGCCGGGGGCGACACCGGCGACACCGCCTGCGACCACTACCGGCGCTGGCCCGAGGACGTCGCGCTGATGAAGCGGCTCGGCCTCGACGCCTACCGGTTCTCGATCGCCTGGCCCCGGGTGGTGCCGCTCGCCGACGACAAGGTCAACACCGCCGGACTGGACTTCTACGACCGCCTCGTGGACGCCCTGCTGGCCGCCGGCATCACGCCCTTCCCGACGCTCTACCACTGGGACCTCCCGCAGGCCCAGCAGGACCGCGGCGGCTGGCCCGTCCGGGAGACCGCCGAGCGCTTCGCCGAGTACACCGCCGCGGTGGCGGCCCGGCTCGGCGACCGGGTGACCGACTGGGCGACCCTCAACGAACCGCTCTGCTCCGCCTGGATCGGCCACCTGGACGGGGCGATGGCCCCCGGCCTGACCGACCTCACCGCGGCCGTCCGGGCCTCCTACCACCTGCACCTCGCCCACGGCCTGGCCGTCCAGGTGCTGCGCGAGAGCGTCGCCGGGGCCCGGATCGGCATCGTCAACAACCTCAGCCCGGTGACCGCCGCCACCGACTCCGAGGCCGACCGGGCCGCCGCCGTCCGCGCCGACGGCCACATCAACCGCTGGTGGCTGGACCCGGTCCTCGGCCGCGGCTACCCCGAGGACATGGTGCGGGCCTACGGCGTCGACCTGCCGGTGCGCGACGGCGACCTCGACCTCATCGGGGCCCCGCTGGACTGGATCGGCCTGAACTACTACTTCCGCCAGATCGTCGCCGACGACCCGACCGGCCCCGCCCCGCACTTCCGCCAGCTGCCCGGCCCCGGCCCCGAGCGGACCGCGATGCCGTGGGAGGTGCACGCCCCCGGGCTGGAGGAGCTGCTGCTGCGCCTCACCCGCGAGTACGGCGCGCGGCGGATCTACGTCACCGAGAACGGTTCCGCCTACCGCGACACCGTCGGCCCCGACGGCAGCGTCCACGACCCGGAGCGCACCGCCTACCTGGAGCAGCACCTGGCCGCCTGCGCCCGGGCCACCGCCCAGGGCGCCCCGCTGGCCGGGTACTTCGCCTGGTCACTGCTGGACAACTTCGAGTGGGCGTACGGCTACGACAAGCGCTTCGGCCTCGTCCACGTCGACTACGCGACCCAGCGGCGGACGGTCAAGACCAGCGGCCGGCGCTACGCCGACCTGATCACCGCCCACCGGGGGCGCTGACGCCGACACCCGAGGGGCGCGGACCGAACCGGTCCGCGCCCCTCGGGTGCACCCCTGCCCCCGCACCGCCCCGTCGGCCGCGTCAGTGGCGCCGTCCCAGGTAGGCCGGGGTGACGGCGGAGATCAGCACGGCGGCCGCGGCCACCTGGAGCAGGTGGCGTATCCAGTCGACCCCGTCCGTGTGCCGCACGCCGACCGCCGAGGCGAGCAGATTGCCGAGCAGCGCGCCCACCAGCCCCAGCAGCACCGTCAGCCAGAGCGGAACGGGCTGACGGCCCGGCAGTACCAGCTTGGCGAGCAGACCGACGACGAGTCCGACGACGAGCGCCCAGATCAGCGTCATGGGGAACAACCTCCCTGTGGGCCGGGCTCCCGGCCGGTCGACCGGGGCGCCCTCCGCCTGCCCCGCCGGCCCCGCTTCATTCCTGGTCGCCCGCGAGCCGGCCGCGCCCCGGGGAGGCTACGGCGCGTCGACCGGGTCGGCGGCGCTCACCGGCACGTCCGGGTGGCGGAACCAGGAGCCCTGCACGGCCCACTGGACCAGCATCAGCACACCGCCCAGCAGCAGGGCGCCGATGCCGATCACGGTCACCCCGCCGGTCTCGCCGATGAGCGGCAGATCGATCGAGGTCGCCCCGTAGTCGGCGGCCGCGTAGACGTCGAACGCGGCGTAGCAGAAGAAGTACAGCAGCACCACGCCGCCCAGCAGCGGGACGAGCCCCTTGAAGACGAAGTCCTTGACGCTCCTGGTCAGCACCCGCCGGTAGTACCAGACGCAGGCGAAGCCGGTCAGGCCGTAGTAGAAGGCGATGCCGAGCCCCACCGAGGCGATCGAGTCGGCCAGGACGTTGCCGCTGATCGCGGTCAGCAGGACGTAGAAGGCGATCGACGCCAGGCCCATGCCGACGGTCGACCAGGTCGGGGTGCGGTGGCGGGGGTGCACCCGGCCGAACGCGGCGGGCACGGCCTTGTGCGCGGCCATCGAGAAGGCGGTCCGGGCGGTGGGCAGGATGGTGGTCTGGGTGGAGGCCGCCGCCGAGGTCAGCACCATGAAGATCAGCAGCTTGCTGAGGAACCCGCCGAAGCCCGCCGTGCCGAACACCGCGTCGCCGAGGCCGGACAGCACGTCCCCGGAGTTCTCCTCGTTGCCCAGTCCGATGCCCTCCGTGCCGATCCCCGCGAACGACAGCGCCGAGGTGGACACCAGGGTGTAGATCAACAGCAGCAGCACGGTGGAGATGACGGCCGCCCGCCCCGGGGTGCGCTTCGCGTCGGCGGTCTCCTCGTTGACCGAGACGGCGGTGTCCCAGCCCCAGTAGATGAACACCGCGGCGAGCATCCCGGCCGTGAAGGCGCCGGCCGAGGGGATGTCGAAGGGGTTGAACCAGGAGGCGCTGACGTGGGCCGCCGTGCCGGGCGCACCGCTGCCGTAGGCCTTGACCAGGGCGGTGACCGACAGCACGACCAGCATCACCACCTCGATCGACAGCAGCCAGCGCTGCAGGGCGGCGGAGATCTCGATCCCGACGTAGCAGATCGCCGTCATCACGACGATCCAGACCACGCCGGCGATCGACGTCCAGACCGTGCTGTCGGCGAGCGAGTCCAGCCCCACCAGCCGGAACCCGTAGACGCCCGCGATCTGCGCCAGGTTCGCCATCACGATGATGTCGGCGACGATGATCCCCCAGCCGCCCATCCACCCGGTGCGCGGCCCGAACGCCCGGGCGGCCCAGGTGAAGGTGGTGCCGCAGTCCGGATCGGAGGCGTTCAGCTCCTTGTACGCGTACGCGATCATCAGCATCGGGATGAACGCCAGGATGGTGACGATCGGCGCCTGGAACCCCACCCCCACCACGATGATGCCGAGCGTCGCGGCGAGGCTGTACGCGGGCGCGGTGGAGGCCAGCCCGATGGCGACCGAGGAGACCAGACCGAGCGCACCGGTCTTCAGCCCCTTCTCGCCCGCACCCGAGCCGGTCGCCACTGGCGCCACGCCCGGGGCCGGGCCGTCGGAGGAGTGCGGCATGGGTCCCACCTCCTCCCCCTGACCCACCCGAGTGCCTCGGGCCCGGTCACGGGGTCAGACAAATCACCCTGAACCGACCATACTGCCGCCACCCCTCCCCGGCTCGCTGCGCGCCTGCGGCCCAGCTGGGGGCGCCCCGGCCCGCTCCGGGGGCGCCGCGTCACCCCTCACCGACAGCGCCCGCACACCGCGCGGGCGGCCCGGCCTCCGAACCGCGTGGCGGTGCCGGGTGCGGTCGGGGTGGTCGCCGATACTCCGAGCAGCCGAGCGACGGCGGAGGGGTGAGCGAGAGGATCCCGATTCCCGATGGAGTTCCTGGTCGACATGGTGACCACCGTCCCCGACGGGACGAGCGAGGAGGAGGTGGCGCGGATGCGGGCCCGGGAGGCCGTCCGGGCCGGGGAGCTGGCCGCGCAGGGGAGCCTGCTGCGGCTCTGGCGGCCGCCGCTCTCGCCCGGCGAGTGGCGCACCTGGGGGCTGTTCAGCGCGCCCGACGCGGAGCGGCTGGAGCGGCTCCTGGCCTCCATGCCGCTGCGGGCCTGGCGGCGCGACCGCGTCACGCCGCTGTCGCCGCACCCGAGCGACCCCGGGGCGGAGGGCGTCCGATGAGCGACACCACCGTGCTGCGGGGCGTGCTGGACCGCTGGAAGGCGGCCGTCGACGCCCATCGGCCCGAGGCGGTCGCGGCCTGCTTCACCGAGGACGCGGTCTTCCAGGGCCTGCACCCGTACAGCGTCGGGCGGCCGGGCGTCGCCGCCTACTACGCCTCCCAGCCGCCCGGGATGACGGCCGACTACCGCGTCCTGGAGGCCAGGCGGCTCACCGACGGCCTCCTGCTCGGCTACCTCGCCGTCGACTTCGCCTTCGTCGACCGGCCGACGCTGACCGTGAACCTCGGGGTCCTGCTGCGCAGGGCGGGCGACAGCTGGTCCATCGCCCACTACCAGGTCTCGCTGCTGCCCTGACGGCGGTCCCGCGTCAGTGCCGGTGGTGGTTGTCGGGCTGGGCCGGGTCGCCGGGGTGTTCGAGGCCGGGCAGCAGGGTGAGCCGGGCGGCGCGGGTGCGGTCGAGCCAGCGGACGAAGGCGGCGCGGCGGGCGGCGGCCCGGACGGCGGGGGCCGGGTCGCCGGCCTCCTCCCCCGGCGGGGGGGGGGGGGGGGGGGGCCCCCGCCCCCCCCCCCCCCGGCCCCCCCCCCCCCCCCCCCCGGCCCCCCGGGGCCCGGGGCGGGGGGGCCGGGGGGT
>NZ_JBEPAA010000129.1:0-13778 GCF_040298365.1 Kitasatospora sp. NPDC001603 | reverse complement strand
GTCACCCCGGTGCGCGCCCTGGTCCCCCCCCGCCCCCGGGGGGGCCGGCGGGCGGGGGCGCGGCCGGGGCACGGACGGTGGCGACCGGGCCGGGCCCGCCGCCCGGCCGGCGGGTTAGCGGCGGCCGCCCTGCTGGTGTCGGCCGCCGCCTGTTCCGGCACCCCCGGGACGGCCGGCGGCTCCGGGCCGACGGGGTCGGGCACCGGGCTGCCGGCGGGCGCCGCGAACCGGCCCCCGGCGCCCGGCACCTGGCGGCTGGTGTTCGACGACGAGTTCACCGGCTCCTCGCTCGACACGGCGAACTGGACCACCTGCTACGACTGGAACGACGATGGCTGCACCAACGCCGGCAACGGCGAGGACCAGTGGTACCAGCCGGGCCAGGTCAAGGCCGGCGGCGGCCGCCTCACCCTGACCGCGCAGCCCCGGACGGTGAAGGGCAGCGACGGCCGGACGTACCCGTGGGTCTCCGGCATGGTCAGCACCGGCCGCGACTCCTGGAACGCCGAACCGCGCCACACCTTCACCTACGGCTACTTCGCGGCCTCGATCAAGGTCCCGGCCAACCCGCACGGCTTCTTCCCCGCCTTCTGGCTGATCCCGGCCGCGACCAGGGGCACCCCGCCGGAGGTGGACATCGCCGAGTTCCCCAACACCGACCAGTACGTCCACATGAACCTGCACTGGCGCGGCGCGGACGGCTCCGACCAGCACGTCGGCCAGAACTGGGGCCCCGCCGACTTCTCCGCCGGCTACCACGTCTTCGGCGTCGACTGGGAGCCCGCCGCGGTGACCTGGTACGTCGACGGCAAGGCCTGGTTCCAGGTCACCGACCCCTCGCGGATCCCGGCCGTGGCGATGGAGATCGTGATCAACCTCGCCGTCGGGTACCTGGAGTCGCCGCCCGCCGGGACGCACTCGGCGGCCCTGCAGGCGCAGTGGGTCCAGGTGTGGCAGCACTGAGAGGTGGGAGCGTTATGGCAGGAGGCCCGCTGGGCGTCGACCGCGCCGTCCCCGCGCTGCTGGTGAAGGTCGGTCACTACCCGCTGTCGCACAGCGCCGTCGGCGCGGTGCGCTCGCTCGGCCGGCTCGGCGTCCCGGTCTACGCGATGGTCGAGGACCGGCTGACGCCCACCGCGCTCTCCCGCTACCTGACCGGAGCGCTGGTCAGGCCGAGCACCGGCCGGGAGCCGCCCGCCGAACTGGCGGCCGCCCTGCGGGGGGTGGCCCAAGAGGTGCGGCGGCGGAGCGGGCGGCGGGCCGTGGCGGTGGCCACCGACGACGAGGCCGCCGTGCTGCTCGCCGAGCACGCGACCGAGCTGGCCGAGGACCTGCTGCTGCCGCCGGTACCGCCCGGTCTGCCCCGGCGGCTCGCCGACAAGGGCGGCCTGCACGACCTCTGCCGCGGTACCGGCACCCCCACCCCGGCCGCCCGGACGCCCGTCGACCGGGCCGGACTGCTGGCCGCCGCGGCCGAGTTCGGGTATCCGCTGGTGCTGAAGAACCTCGCCTCCTTCACCCGGCTGGAGCGCCCGGTGGTCGGCCACACGACCGTCGTCCGGAGCGAGGCGGAGCTGCTGTCCCACTGCCCGCCCGGGGCCTCCTCCGACGGGCCGCCGCTCGCGGTGCTCGTCCAGGAGTACCTGCCCGCCGAGCAGGCGCGGGACTGGATCACCCATCTGACCTGTGGCCCCGGCGGCGAGCCGCTGGCCGTCTTCACGGGCGTCAAACTGCGGTCCTGGCCCCCCGGCGCGGGCGTCACCACCCGGGCCGGGGCCGTCGCCAACCCCGAGCTGGCCGAGCTGGCCGTCCGGCTCTGCCGGCGGCTCGGCTACTGCGGGATCGCCGACCTCGACTGGCGGCTCGACCTGCGGGACGGCCGGTACAAGCTGGTGGACTTCAACCCGCGGACGGGCGCGCAGTTCCGGCTCTTCGAGACCACCGCGGGCGTCGACGTGGTGCGGGCGCTGCACCTGTCGCTCACCGGGCGGCCGGTGCCCCCCGGGCCGCAGCTGCGGCGCGGCTACGGGGTCGGCCAGCTCGACCTGCTCTCCCTCGGGTCCGCCGCGTGGCACGAGCACCGCCCGCCCGCCGACCCGTGGCCGCGCCGGGGCACCGAGCGGGCCTGGCTCTGCGCGGACGATCCGCTGCCCGCCGTGGCCGTCGCCGCCCGGTTCGGCGGCCGGGCCGCGCGGTACGCCGCCCGCCGCCTGGCGGCCGCGGCCCGGGGCGGGGGAGCGCGGGGCGCGGCGTGACGGGGCGGGTGAGCGCGGGGCGCGGCGTGACGGGGCGGGTGAGTGCGGGGCGCGGCGTGAGGGCGGCGTGAGGGCGGCGGTGGTTCGGCGCGGGAGCGGGGGTCTTCGGGCCGGTCAGTCCGGTGCGCCGCCGGTGACCGCGGCCGTGATCCGGCGGGCCGCGAAGTCCGTACCGCAGACGAAGCGCAGCAGCGGGCCGAAGGAGTTCGCCGAGGACAGCCCGGTGAAGTACAGCCCCGGCACCGAGGATTCGAAGCCGCCGGTCAGCCTGGGCGCCCCGTCCGCCGTGCGCCGCACCGCCCGCCGCAGGTCCGGGTCGAGCAGTTCCAGGCGGTCGACGTCCACCCGGTAGCCGGTGGCCGCCAGCACGTGGTCGACCTCCAGGGCGCCGGTGAGGCCGCGCAGCCGCAGCCGGACGGCGCCCGCCCGCTCCCGCGCGGACTCCACCGAACACCCGGTGAGCACCGGCACGCCCGCGTCCTCGACCCGTTCGCGCAGCCACCAGGCACCGGCCGGGCCGAGCACCGTCCGCACCCGGCCGGCCCGGACGCCGTCGGGGAGATGACGGAAGGCCCAGGGGGCGCGGCAGTAGCCGAGGAGGTTCCAGCCGGGCCCGAGTTCGGTGCCCGGGTACCGGGCGCGCACGGCCGCCGGCCGCTCACCCGGCAGGTCCGCCCCGGGCGCGGTCCCGAACCGCAGCCGGGCCGTCCGGGCCACCAGTGTGGGCCGCGCCCCGGCCTCGGCCAGCAGGGCGGCGCTCTCCAGCGCCGACTGCCCGGCACCCACCACCGCGACCCGGCGCCCCGCGAAGCGGCCCAGGTCCGCGTGGTCCGAGGTGTGCGAGCCGAGGCCCGCCTCCCGCAGCGCGGCCAGTTCGCCGGGGACGTGGGCGAAGGCCCGCAGCCCGGTGGCGAGTACCACGGCCCGGCTCCGGAACTCCTCCCCGGTGTCCAGCCGCAGCCGGAAGACGCCGTGGTCGTAGCCGATGCCGAGTACCGAGCAGCGCTCGACCCCGGGCACGCACCGCTGCTGGAACCAGTCGCCGTAGGCGATGAACTCCGCGATCGGCACGGGATAGCGGTCGCCGACCGGCGCTACGCCCAGGGCCGTCCGGTGGTCGGACAGCCGGTGCCCGGGGGCGGGCGCGGAGATGTTCGAGGCACGCGGGGTGGACTTCAGGAACATCCCGGCGGGCATGTGGTCGCGCCACCCCGCCATCGGCTCCCCGAACACCCGCAGGTCGCTGCCCCGCGCCGCCAGGTGGGCGGCCGTCGCGAGCCCGTACGGCCCGGCCCCCACGACGGCGATCGGCAGTCGGCGATGCGTCGGCACGGACGCCTCCCGGAGTACTCGGACGTCCCTCCAGAATGCCCCTTCGGCCGGTCGGCGGCATCAGGTGCGTGGACGAACCGGCCCGCCCGGGCGTGCGGACCTGCGCCGGCTCAGCCGACCAGCCGGGACAGCTCGATCGAGTGGCCGGTCCGCTCCACCTTGGCGCGGAGGTAGCGGACGTTGCTGGCCGACAGGTGCACCCCGGTCGGCACCCGGCGCTCGACCGTGATGCCGAGGCCGGCGAGCTGGTCCGCCTTGTCCGGGTTGTTGCTCAGCAGGTCGATGCCGGTGGTGCCGAGCGCCGCCAGCATCTGGGCGGCGGCGGTGTAGTCACGCCCGTCCTCGGGCAGGCCCAGCGCGGTGTTGGCGTCATAGGTGTCGAGCCCGGCGTCCTGGAGGGCGTAGGCGTCCAGCTTGTTGTACAGCCCGATGCCCCGGCCCTCCTGCCGCAGGTACAGCAGGTAGCCGCCGGCCTCGGCGATCCGCTCCACCGACTCGCGCAGCTGGGGCCCGCAGTCGCAGCGGTCCGAGCCGAAGACGTCGCCGGTCAGGCACTCCGAGTGCAGCCGCACCAGCGGCGTCCCGCCCTCCGGGGTGCTGCCGAAGGCGAGCGCCAGGTGCTCGGCGCCGTCGGCCAGGCCGTGGAAGGTGAACACCTCGGCGTCCGCGCGGTACCCGTCCGGGAAGGTGAGCGGGATGCGCACCCGGGAGCGCACCGTGGCGGCGCCGGGCTGCGTCGGAGCGGTGCCAGGCTGCGTCGGGGCAGGCTGCGGCATGGGCGGGGCCTCCGTTACCGGGGTGATGGTCGGACCCCGACGGTACTCGGTAGTTCCAATTTGAACAACTGTGTTCCGAGCCGCCCGCACCGGGGTGGAGTGCGACGGCGCAGGCTCGCAACACCTCGTGGGGCCCGCCTGTTCCCACCGGCCACGACGGAGGGGGCGGGCGGCCCGTGCGGCCGCCCGCCCCCTCCGTGGCGTACTAGAGGGTGCCGGTGATGGCGGTGCCGGTGTGGTCGCCGTTCACGCCCTGGAGGTCCAGGGCCTGGGGGGCGGTCCAGTTGCCGTCCGCGAGGCGGGTGGTGGTCAGGACGCGGTTGTCGCCGGTGGTGATGGCGAACTGGGCGCCGGTGTCGACCGGGGCGGCGCTGACCGAGGTGGCGGTGACCTGTCCGATGACGCTGCTGACGGAGCCGAAGGGCTGCCAGGTGGCGTTGGCGTAGCGGATGGTGTGGAGCTGGGCGCCGGTGTCGGTGACGACGACGAGGTTCATGTCGTCGCCCTGGCGGGCCATCGCGAGCGAGGTGACCGGGGCGGTGGCGCCGGCGGCTCCGGCGACGGCGCCCCAGGCGCTCCAGCTGCCGGTGGAGCCGGAGCGGATGGTGTGGTAGACCTGCCCGCCCGCGACGGCGGCGACCTGGAGGTCCCCGCCGACTCCGGCGGTGGCGAGGGTGGTGACGCCGCTCAGGGGCCCGGCGGCCTCGAAGACCTTGCCGAAGCCGGTCCAGTACCCGCCGCTGGTGCGGACGCTGTGGAAGAGCTGGCCGTCGGCGAGGACGACGACCTCCAGGTTGGCGCCGGTGGAGGCGATGGCGACCTGGGTGATGTTGCCGAGGTCGCCGACGTTGGTGTTGAGGTCGCCGAAACCGGCCCAGGTGCCGTCGAGGTGGCGGATGGTGTGGTGCAGGTGGCCATCGCCGCCGAGGGCGACGACATGGGTGTCGCCGTTGATGCCGGCGGTGGCGACGGCGCGCACGCCGCCGATGTCCCCGGCCTTGGCCTGGACGTCCTCGAACGGGGTCCAGGAGCCGTCGTAGAGGCGGGCGGCCTGGAAGAGGCCGGTGCCGCCCTTGACCAGGGCCTGGGTCTTCCAGCCGACCGAGGTACCGCGCACCTGCTGGACCCAGGCGGTGAGGTCGTCGACGCGGGTGTTGGTGGTGCCGGTGCGGGTTTCGGTGCTGCCGAAGCAGCCGCCCTGCCAGGAGCGGGAGGCGATGGCGGCGAGTTCGGTCTTGCCGTTGACCTCGCGGACGGCGGGGGCGCCGGTGTCGCCCTTGCAGATCGAGGCGCCGTTGGTGCCGGTGGTGTTGACGGCGTTGGCGGTGACGGCGCCGACGTTGAAGACGCCGCTGTGGAGCTTGAGGGGCACCCACTCGGTCTTGGTGCGGCCGTAGGCGGGCACGCGCAGGTTCTCGCCGGCGGTGGGTGCGGTGGTGGCGAGGGTGAGCGGGGTGATGCCGTCGACGGGTGTGGCGAGGCGGGCCATCACGAGGTCGCGGTCCTGGCGGGGGACCAGCTCGACGATGTCGGTGGTCGTGCCGGTGGTGGTGGTGAGGTCGGTGCGGCCGACGGTGGCGGTGGTCTTCCACTTCGGTGCGCCGGCGGTCAGGGTCTGGGGCTGGGCGGGGTCGTCGGCGAAGCAGCTGGCGGCGGTGATGATCCAGTTGCGGTCGACGAGCGCGCCGGTGCAGGCGCGGACGTTGTCGCCGATGGCGAGCTTGGCGGTGTAGGCGTGGGCGCCGTCCGCCGCCGGGTCACCGACGACGGCGCCGGCGGGCGCGGCGGAGAAGGTGGCGAGCGCGCCGACGACGGCGCCCGCGGCGGCGAGCGCCCCCGCGCGGCTGGTACGGGCCGTGGTGGTGCGAAGCATGGAGTTCCCCTCAGAGGCAGAAGTGGTGACGGCATGCCGGTGGGGCGGGTGATCGGTCCGATCACCCGCCCCACCGGCAGGAGGCGTGTCGCTGGGTCAGCCCGCGGGTGCGGCGGTGACGCTCTTGATGGCGCTGCTGGGGACGGCGTAGAAGGTGGTCCAGGAGCCGTCGGCCTTCTTGTCTGCGGTCCAGATCTGGTCGTCGCTGCCAATGGCGAGCAGGCGGATCGTGTCACCGATGGTGGTGGCGGCGACCTGCTTGACACCGCTGGCGTCGGGAACCGCGTCGAAGGTGGTCCACGGGCCGTTGTCGGTGCTGTCGGTGGTCCAGATCCGCTGGTCGCCACCGATGGCGAACAGGCGCACGGTGTTGCCGACGGCGGTGGCGGTGATGTTCTGGATGGCGCTGCTCGGGATCGCCTCGAACGTGCTCCAGGTGCCGGCGGTGTAGTCGCCGGTGGTGGTCCAGATCCGCTGGTCGCCACCGATGGCGAACAGGCGCACGGTGTTGCCGACGGCGGTGGCGGTGATGTTCTGGATGCCGCTGCTGGGCAGCGCCTCGAAGGTGCTCCAGGCGCCGCCGTTGGTGCTGTCGGTGGTCCAGATCCGCTGGTCGCCACCGATGGCGAACACGTGCACCGTGTTGCCGATGGCGACGGCGGTCACCTGGCGGATACCGCTGCTGGGCAGGGCGGAGAAGCCGCTCCAGGTGCCGGCGGTGTAGTCGCCGGTGGCGGTCCAGATCCGCTGGTCGCTCCCGACGGTGAACAGGCGCACGGTGTTGCCGATGGCGACCGAGCTGACCTGGAGGGTGTTGCCGCTGCCGGGCACCGCGTCGAAGGTCCCCCACACGTTCGCGTTGTAGGAGCCCTCATTGGTCCAGATCTGGTTGTCGCCGCCGACGGCGAACAGCCTGCTGGCCGGGCGCGACGCCTTCACGCTCTTCACCCAGGCACCGAGGTCGTCGACGCGGGTGTTGGTGGTGCCGGTGCGGGTTTCGGTGCTGCCGAAGCAGCCGCCCTGCCAGGAGCGGGAGGCGATGGCGGCGAGTTCGGTCTTGCCGTTGACCTCGCGGACGGCGGGGGCGCCGGTGTCGCCCTTGCAGATCGAGGCGCCGTTGGTGCCGGTGGTGTTGACGGCGTTGGCGGTGACGGCGCCGACGTTGAAGACGCCGCTGTGGAGCTTGAGGGGCACCCACTCGGTCTTGGTGCGGCCGTAGGCGGGTACGCGCAGGTTCTCGCCGGTGGTGGGCGCGGTGGTGGCGAGGGTGAGCGGGGTGATGCCGTCGACGGGTGCGGCCAGGCGGGCCATCACGAGGTCGCGGTCCTGGCGGGGGACCAGCTCGACCACGTCGACGGACTTGCCGGCATTCGTGGTCAGGTCGGTGCGGCCCACGACGGCGGTGGTCTTCCACTTCGGTGCGCCGGCCTGCAGCGCGGCAGGCTGGGCGGGGTCGTCGGCGAAGCAACTGGCGGCGGTGATGATCCAGTTGCGGTCGACGAGCGCGCCGGTGCAGGCGCGGACGTTGTCGCCGATGGCGAGCTTGGCGGTGTAGGCGTAGGCGCCGTCCGCCGCGGGGTCACCGACGACGGCGCCGGCGGGCGCGGCGGAGAAGGTGGCCAGCGCGCTGGCGGCCAGCGCCGCGACCAGTACTCCGGTCACTCGTGTGCGGGCAGAGGTCTTGGGAAGCATGAGGTGGTTTCCTAGGTCTCGAAGACGGACGATTCCGACTGGCGCGCGGTCAGCCGGTGACGTGCAGTTCGACGAGGGCGGTCGGAGCCTGGCCGAGGCCTTCGCCGACGCCCTTGAAGCCGTCCTTGGGAATGTCCAGGGTCTGGGTCGTACGGGGTTGGTCGCAGGGAGCCTCCCGCGGTACCGGTGCGGGCCGGAGGGTGCGGTCGTCGGCTGCGTGCGCGGCGGGAGGAGTGACGGGCAGGGCTCCCGGCCCCGTAGGCGCGGGTGTCCGGACGGCCAGGGACCCGCAGGGGGCGGAGGCCGACCGGACGGGTCAGGCCCCCCGCCGGTCGCGCTCGCCGGCGTGGGCGTCAGTCCCTGCCGTCACCGGTGGGCGCGTGGAGCGGCTGCCCGGCCCGCCGACGATTGTCGCCACGGCCGGTAGGAAGGCCCGGGGAAATGGTGAGCAACGTGGGCGATCTCATTCCGGCCCTCGCAGGGCACGGGGCGACGGGAAGCGCGCTTTCGGCCGGCCGCTGCCGGACAGAACCGACCGAGTTACCGGCGAGCGACCAGCCGCAGCAATGTGTGGTCGTTCTGGTCCGGGTCCGAGGCTTCGCCGATCGGCGTCCAAATGTAGTCCCCAGGACCGTTCTTGGTGATGTCGAAGGTCTTCTCGGCGCCCTTGACCACCGCGGTCGCCTGGGTCGTGTAGTCGTTGCCGCGGATACCGACAACCTTCGGCAGTTCCAGTTCGAGGAAACCGCCCGCTCCGGTGACCTTGAAGCAGACCCGGTCCGCCCGGCCGCGCGCCCACACCTCGATCAGGTTCTGCCCGTCGACGCAGTCGGCGAGTACGACGTGTCCGTCGCCGCGCTTCAGGACCAGGTTGCGGTCCGCGAGGACCTTTTCGGCGCCGGGGTAGCCGAAGTCCTCCACGGCCGGGGGCGGGGTGTCGGTGGCAGTCGCGGCGGCGGTGCCACCGGAGGTACCCGCCGCCACCCCGCTGGAAATGCCGATGAGCAGCGTCGAGGCGGCGAGGGCACCGACGATGACGGGACGGTGTCGCTTGCGCATGAAATCCCCCTGTATCGGAAATCTATCGAAGTCGGCGCTGTTCGCGCAGACCGCTTCTGAAGCAGGTCATTCATATCACTGCAGCACCGGGGTAGTTGAAGCCAATTCGGCGACCAAAAGGCTGCGTTTGCTGCCATGAATGGGACTATGCCCCCTTTTGTCACCAGGGCGGGTTTCAGTCAACCTGGCCGGAAGAAGTCTCCCGGCAGGTAAAGGGTCGATTTCTGTGTCGCTCGCTATGTATGGTCCCGAACCGTGCGCATCGGCGTGCCACACCGCGCAGCCCGTAGCGGTTCGCTCCGGGCGGTGAACGGCTACTTCATCGAGGGGACATGGGGATTAAGGGGAGCGAATGCGTGGGCAAAGTCCTGCGCAATCCATGGCGAACGCGCGCGGCTCTGGCGGGGCTGTGCGCCGTCACGCTGTTGGCGGGGATGACGAACGGCTCCGCGGTGGCAGCGCCCGCAGAGGCATCGGCGCCGGCATCGGCGCCGGCCGCGCCGAGCGACCGCGAGAAGGTGTTCACCGCGTGGCGCGACGGCGGTCGCGCCACCAAGTCGGCTGCGGAGAAGGCCCTGCTGGGATCGGACCAGGAGGTGAAGGCTTTCCTGGACGGTAGCTTGAAGCCCCTTCAGGCTGAGGACGAACGGGTCGCCGCGCTGGAACTGATCAACACCAGTGGCCGGGGGGTGCGTGAGGCGGCCGGCAGGGCGCTCAGCGGCACGCCCGACGAACTGCACGTCTTCCTCGCCACGGGCTTCGAGGGGCCGTGGAAGGAGGACCTGCGGGTAGCCGTGCTGACCTCCATCAACCTGGACGGCCGCGGCGTGCGCGACGCGGCGCAGGCCGCGCTCAAGGACGGCTCCCTGGAGGCGCTCCAGACGTTCCTGGACAGCGGTCGGGCTCAGGCACAGGAGGAGGACGACCGGGTCGACACCCTGCGGTTGATCGCCGTCGGCGGTCCCCAGGTCCGCAGCGCCGCGCAGCAGGCGCTCAGGGACGGCCCGACGGAGGTGAAGGAGTTCCTGCGCAACGGGCAGCACGTGGCCCGGGCCCGTGACCAGGAGAAGATGACGGTCTCCCAGCTCGCCGAGGAGGCGCGCACGGCCGGCCAGCAGGCGGCGCAGGAGACCGAGGCCGCCAAGCAGGCCTCGGCCCGCGCCGTCAACGCCGCCGCAGCGGCCAAGACGGCCGCGGAGCGTGCGGCCCAGGAGACCGAGGCGGCCAAGGACTCGGCCCAGAAGGCCAGTGCGGCCGCGGGCGATGCCGCGGATGCCGCCAACCAGGCCGCCCAGGCCGCGACCACCGCCATCGAGGCCGCCAACGCGGCCCACTCGGCGACCCGGGTGGCGGCCAGCGCCGCCTCCGCCGCCGCGGCGGCCGCGACCGCCGCGGGCAAGGCTGCGTCCCAGGCGTACCGGGCAGCCAACGCGGCGGCCGGGGACGCCGGTCAGGCGGCCAACGCGGCTGCCACGGCCAAGGTCGCCCGCGCCGCCGCCGCCGACGCCCAGCGCGCCGCGGACGCCGTCGACCACGCGGTGACCGCCGTGATCAACGCGGTTGACGCGGCCAAGTCCGCCGCCGGCGCGGGGGCGAACGCGGCAGCGGCCGCCGACGCCGCTGCCCGGGCCGGCGGGTACTCGCAGGCCGCCGGCGCCCCGGCCGAGCGGGCGAAGACCGCCGCGGCCAAGGCACGTGCGGCCGCCGCGACCGCGACCAGTGCCGCCAACTCCGCGGAGGCTCTCGCCGGGCGCGCCGCCACCGCAGCCCAGCAGGCCAAGGCAGCGGCTCAGGATGCCGCCCGCCACGCCAACAACGCCGCCCAGGCGGCCGACGAGGCCGCCGCACACGCCGGTCAGGCGGCCGGCGACGCACAGCAGGCCACCCTCCACGCCCAGGCCGCCGTCGCCGCAGCCGAGACCGCGTCCAACGCCGCCGCCGCGGCCCGCCAGGTCGAGGAGCTCGCACGCGCTGCGGAAGCAGCCCAGCTGGCGGCGGAAAAGGACAAGAAGATCCAGCAGGCCCAGGAGCTGCGGAAGGAGTACGACGAGCGGGGTGCTCAGGACCGCGAAGACCGGGCCGAGGCGGTGCGCCTCGACGCCGCGACCAAGCAGCTGCTGATCGATGCCGTGGCCCCTGGCACCGACCCGTCGGCCGCCGTGCGGATGGGCCGTCAGGCCGCTGCCCGCCTCTACACCGATGGTGGCCCCTGGACCAGCCAGGCCGCCAAGGACGCGCTCACCGGCTCCGACAGCGACGTGCTGGAGTGGCTCAAGCAGCGCCGCGCCCTCGCCGCCGACCACGACGACCTGTCCCGCGTCGCCCACCTCGGCGAGTCGACCAACCCGCGGCTGCGCGCCGCGGCGCTCACCGCGCTGAACGGCTCGTCGCAGGACATCCAGGCCTTCCTAGGCGGCGGTCAGGACGCGGCCATGGCGGAGGACTACCGGGTCGACATCCTGCGGATCATCAGCCAGGGCGGCCGTGCCGTCAAGGAGGCCGGCAGCAAGGCGATCGACGCCAACACGCCCGCGGCCTTCCACCAGTTCCTGGACACCGACCAGTACCGCGCCCGTGAGGAGGACGACCGGGTGACGGCGCTCTCGCTGACGGCGGGGGGCGGGGCCCAGCTGACAGCCTCCGCCCAGGTGGCACTGGCCGGAGCACCCACGCAGTTGCGCAACTTCGTGGCCGTGGCCCAGTACCGGGCCGCCGAGCAGGACCAACAGAGCGCCGTCCACGCCGCCGACATCCAGCGGATCGTGGCCGACGCCTCGAACAGCGCCGCTGTCGCCCAGGAGACGGCCGCGACCGCGACCGCGGCGGCGCTGACGGCCCAGGGCGCCGCCACGGAAGCCCAGAAGTACGCGGACCAGGCTCGTCGCTCCGCGGACGAGGCCAACGGCTACGCGGACCAGGCACGCCAGTCCTCCGATCGGGCGGACAAGTCGGCCAAGCAGGCCGCGACGTCCGCGCAGCAGGCCAAGAACGCCGAGAAGTCGGCCCGTGCCGATGCCTCGGCGGCCACCAAGTCGGCGGCCTGGGCGTCCTACTCCGCCTCCAAGGCGGCCTCGTACGCGAGTTCCGCCTACGGCTCCGCGGCCCAGGCCCGCAACTCGGCGCTGGCCGCTGGCCGCAGCGCCCAGGAGGCGGCGCAGGCCGGCACCGACGCGATGCGCATCGCCGGCGAGAAGATCGCCGCCGAGGAGCGCGCCCGCGCCGCCCAGCAGAGCCAGCCGCCGTCGACGCCGCCCCCGCCGGGCACGGTCACCGTCGGTGACCCGGACGGTCACGACTACACCAGTGACGAGGACGACCCGAAGAAGCACCCGCCGTTCCACGAGCCGAGCGGCTGGGAGAAGTTCTGGCGCAACCTCGGCAGCCAGGGCCAGCCGGACCCGATGCTGACGATCGTCGGGGGCGCGGAGCTGTGGGCCTGCCACGCCGGTTCGATGTCCTGCGAGCTGTTCAAGTACTGGGAGAAGAAGTCGGGTAAGCCGTTCAACTTCTCGGCCGACCAGATGCGCGACCTCTACACCAACCCGACCATGCAGACCGATCTGAACGAGCGGGCCGCCAAGTACGCGCAGTCCGCGGCGGAGAAGTGCGGCGGCGGGGTCGGCACTACGTGCACCGTGAAGCTCGACTCCAACTGGCTCGGGTTCACCTACAAGTACCCGGGGTCGAAGGACCACATCTTCGCCCTGCACTCCATCCAGTACCGCGTCAGCGGGGACGTGACCGCGACCGTGGTCAGCCCCGGCAAGGTGCGGTTGTCCGGCGACTACCGGTTCGACGTGAAGAAGGAATACAACTTCGACATGGACAAGCCGCCGATCGACGTCTGGGGCATCCCGGTCGACGTGAAGCTGCTGGCCATGGCTCCGAGTCAGGGGTACGCCCGCGACTTCACCGTCCAGGGGAGCTCCACCGGGCACGTCGACACCACCACTGGTTGATCGCCCCATCCGGATCGGGTACCGTCCCGCGAGGCCTTCCTCGCGGGACGGTCCCCGCCCGGGAAAGGACAGTCATGCGCGTACGAAACACGGTGGGACGGCGCTGCGCCGGCCGGCCGCCACGCACGGCCGCGGTGGCCGTGAACGTGGTGGCCGCCGTAGCCCTGGCCGCCGGCTGCGCGTCCGCGGACCCGGATCCGAGGGCGTACCCGGGTAGCCCGAAGGGGCAGACCCTCGAAGCGGTCACGAAGGCGTTCGGGCTGGACCTGCCAGACTGCGACCTGCAGGGCCTCGGATTCTCCGGGAGCTCGAAGTACCCCGCCCAGAACCTGAACCTGAGCTTCCGGGCTCCGAAGGACTGCGTGGGCCGCTTCCTCGCCGCACACTCCGTCGACGTCGCCCACCCCGTGCACTGGACCCCCGGCCAGGGGAACAAGATCGGGTTCGACTCCGAAGCGGAGACGAGGGACTTCGGTTGGTCCTTCGACAAGGCCGTGACCTACGACCTCTTCGTCGACTTCAGGACCTCCACCGGGAGCCGCTTCAGCGTGGTGGCGGACCAGGACAGGGGACAGGCGGAGCAGACCGTGTACCTGGAGTCCCGCTATCTCGGCGGCTCCTGACCGGTTCTCGGCCGGGGCTCCCGAACGGCGCCGGGCCCTTTCGGGGCTTCGAGGGCTCCTGGGTCGCGGCACCCGGTGAGACCGGATCGCAATCCGGCCTCCGGCGGTGAGCCGCCCGTAGGACGCCCCACGGAAGGGTGTGGCTGAAGTCCCACTTGCCCTGGCTGATCCCGGAGCAGTCGTCCCGCCCGCCGGTGCCCGGGCAGCCG
>NZ_JBEPAA010000128.1:0-13807 GCF_040298365.1 Kitasatospora sp. NPDC001603 | reverse complement strand
GAGTGACCGACCACCGCGTCGGGCATCACACCGGCGGCCTCCCAGACCGCCGCCAGCGACACCATCACCGCCCACAGCACCGGCTGCACCACATCAGCGGACTCGATCTCCGGCGCACCCGGCGCACCCGCCAGAACCTCACTCAACGACCACGGCACGTACGGCGCCAGCGCCGCCTCACACTCCGCCAGACGCGCCGCGAACACCGGACTGCACAGGGCCAGTTCACGGCCCATACCGACCCACTGCGCACCCTGACCCGCGAACACGAACGCCGTCCGACCACCCGAACGGGCAATACCGGACACCACCCCGGCCGCACCCGACCCGGCCACCAGGCCCTGAAGACCCGACACCAGCTCCTCACGACCGCCACCGACCACCACCGCCCGGTGCTCGAACACCGACCGCGTCGCCGCCAACGACCACGCCACATCCACCGGATCCACCGACGACCGCGCCGACACCCACTCCCGCAACCGGCCCGCCTGAGCCGTCAGCCCCTGCGCCGACCGACCCGACACCACCCACGCGGTGGACCCGTCGAGCTCCAGCAGGGCCGGAGCGACCGGAGCCGCCGCCACCTCCGCGGCCGGCTCGTCCAGGGCGTCCGCCTCGTCGGCGTCGCTGGCCGGCGTCTCCACCGTCTCGGCGTCCCCGGTCGGGGCCTCCTCCAGGATGATGTGGACGTTGGTGCCGCTCATCCCGAAGGCCGACACACCGGCCCGGCGCACCCGCTCCCCGGCCGGCCACGGGACCGGCTCGGCCAGGAGCTCCACCTCACCGGCCGACCAGTCGACCTCCGGGGTCGGCTCCGCCACGTGGAGCGTCGCCGGCAGCCGCTCGTGCTGGAGCGCCAGCACCATCTTGATGATCCCGGCCATGCCGGCGGCCTGCTGGGTGTGCCCGATGTTGGACTTCACCGACCCCAGCCACAGCGGCCGCTCCTCCGGCCGGTTCTGGCCGTAGGTGGCGAGCAGCGCCTGGGCCTCGATCGGGTCCCCGAGCGGGGTGCCCGTGCCGTGCGCCTCCACCACGTCGACGTCGGCCGTCGACAGCTTGGCGCTGGCCAGCGCCGCGCGGATCACCCGCTGCTGCGAGGGACCGTTGGGAGCGGTCAGACCGTTGGACGCACCGTCCTGGTTGATCGCCGAACCGCGTACCACCGCGAGCACCCGGTGCCCGTTGCGGCGCGCGTCGGAGAGCTTCTCCACCACCACGACCCCGGCGCCCTCGGCGACGCCCATGCCGTCCGCCCCGGCCCCGAAGGTCTTGCAGCGCCCGTCCGGAGACAGTCCCAGCGAGCGGCTGAAGTCGGTGAACAGCACCGGGGTGGCCGCCACGAACGCGCCGCCGACCAGGGCCATCGAGCACTCGCCGGAGCGCAGCGCCTGCGCGGCCAGGTGCAGCGAGACCAGCGACGACGAGCACGCGGTGTCGATCGTCACCGCCGGGCCCTCCAGGCCCAGCGTGTAGGACACCCGGCCGGACAGGATGCTGGTGGCGTTGCCGGTCATCACGTGGCCGTCGAGCTCGCCCTGCTTGCCGGTGATCCAGCCGTAGCCGGAGGCGGAGGCGCCCGCGAACACGCCGGTCGCCGAACCGCGCAGCGACGCGGGGTCGATCCCGGCCCGCTCCAGCGCCTCCCAGGCCACTTCGAGCAGCAGCCGCTGCTGCGGGTCCATCGACAGCGCCTCGCGCGGGCTGATCCCGAAGAACCCGGCGTCGAACTGGGTGGCGTCGTAGACGAAGTTGCCCGCCTGCACCTCCGCGGCGCCGGATCCGGGGTCGTCGGCGTCGCCGAAGGCCCACCCCCGGTCCTGGGGCAGTCCGGCCACCGATTCCCGCTGGGCGTCCAGCAGTTCCCACAGGGCTTCGGGGTCGCGTACCCCGCCGGGGAAGCGGCAGCTCATGCCGACGATGGCGATGGGCTCACCACCGGCCGTTTCCAGTTCCTGCAAACGTTGCCGGGTCTCGTGCAGATTAGCGGTCACCCGCTTGAGGAAGTAGCGGAGCTTCTCTTCGCTCACTTACGTCACCTCGTCGAAGAAGTCGCGGCGTTGGCCGAGTCAGTGGATTCCGAGTTCTTTGCCGATGAAATCGAAGACTTCGTCGTCGGTTGACGATTCGAGCTTCTCCGCAACTCCGGTCTCGGCGGTCTGTGCCCGAGCCTCCTTCCACTTGGAAAGGACGACTTCGAGGCGGTTCGTGATCAGCGTGGATTCGTCGTCGCCGGCGAGTGCGGCGAGCATGCCCTCCAGCTTGTCCAGTTCGGCCAGCACGGGCTGGGCCGGACTGGTCTCCTCGGTCAGACCGGCCCGCAGGTGGTCGGCGAGCGCGGCCGAGGTGGGGTAGTCGAACAGCAGGGTGCTGGGCAGGCGCAGGCCGGTGGCCGCGCCCAGCCGGTCGCGCAGTTCGACGGCGGTCAGCGAGTCGGCTCCGAGGTCGTTGAAGGCCCGGTCGGCCTCGACGGACTCGATGCTCGGGTGTCCGAGGACGGCGGCGGCCTCGGTCCGGACCAGGTCGGTCAGCAACCGGTCCTGTTCCACCCGGGGCAGTTCCGCCAGCTGCTGTGCCAGCGCATTCCCGGCCGGCGACTCGGCCGGACCGGTGTCGCCACCCTTCCCGGCCAGCACCTCGACGACCTCGGGCAGGCTCTCGATCAGCGGGCTGGGCCGGCGCAGCGTGAACGGCGGCGCGAAGCGCGCCCAGTCCACGTCCACGACGGTCATCATCGGGTCGCGACCGTCGAGCACCTGGGCCAGCGCCCGGATCGCGTGGTCGGGATCGATCAGGCGCAGACCGCGGCGGGTCATCTGGGCCGCGCCCTCCGCGTCGGTCATTCCGCCGCCGCCCCACGGGCCCCAGGCCACCGAGGTGGCGGCCAGGCCCCGGGCCAGCCGGTTCTCCGCCAGCGCGTCCAGGTAGGAGTTGGCGGCGGCGTAGCCGGCCTGGAGACCGCTGCCCCAGGTGGCGGCGATGGAGGAGAACAGGACGAACGCGTCCAGCTCCAGACCGGCCGTCAGCCGGTCGAGGCTGGCGGCGCCCGCGGCCTTGGCGGCCAGGACCGTCGCCAGTTCCTCCACCGAGACGTCGTCCAGCGCGGTCGCCTGCGCCAGACCGGCGGCGTGCATGACCGCGGTCAGCGGCGGGCCGCCCGCACCGATCCTGGCGATCACCCCGGCCAGCGCGGCGTCCTCGGCCGCGTCGCAGGCGAAGACGTCGACCTGGGCGCCGATCGTCGCCAACTCGGCGGCCAGCGCGGCCGTCCCCGCCGCTCCGGCGCCGGACCGGCTGGTCAGGACGAGCCGCTTGGCGCCCCGGCCGGCCAGCCAGCGCCCGACGTGGCCGCCGATCGCGCCGGTCCCGCCGGTGATCAGGACGGTGCCGCGCGGCACGAACTGCGCCGCGCCGTCGCGGGGTCGCGGGGCCCGGGTGAGCCGGCGGCCGAAGATCCCGGCCGGCCGGATCGCGACCTGGTCCTCGCCGCACTCGGCGAGCACCGCGCAGAGCCGCGCCGCGGCCTGCTCGTCGAACTCGGCCGGGAGGTCGATCAACCCGCCGCCGTGGTCCGGGTGTTCCAGGGTGGCGACCCGGCCGAGGCCCCAGCTCTGGGCCTGCACCGGGCTGGTCGGCGCCTCGTCCGGCGTGGCACCGACCGCACCGCGGGTGAGCGCCCACATCGGGGCGTGGACGCCCTGGAGGATGAGGGCCTGGATCAGGGTCTGGGTCCCGGCGAGGCCGTTCGCCAGCACCGGGTGACCGGGCAGCGGCGTCTCGTCCAGGGCCAGCAGGGACACGACGCCGGCGACTCCGGCCTCGGGCAGGGTAGCGGCGATCCGCCCGGCCATCCGCTGCTGGTCGGTGGTCTCCGTGGTCACCATGGTGACCACCTCCGCGCCCCGGGCGGCGAGCGCCCGCGCACAGTCCCGCGTCAGCTCCTCCTCGGCCTGGTCGGGCGTGACCACCAGCAGCCAGTGCCCGGCCAGCTCCGCCGGGGCGGGGTCGGCCACCGGCGCCCAGCCGACCCGGTACCGCCAGTTCGCGGTCACCGAGCGGTCCTGCGCCCGGCGGCGCCAGGACGCCAGGGCGGGCAGCACCTCGGCGAGCTGCCGCTGGTCCTCGATCGCCAGGGTGTCCGCGAGCCGGCCCAGGTCCCCGCCGTCGACGGCGGACCAGAACTGCGCCTCGGCGGCCGTGCCGGTACCGTCCCCGCCGGCGTTCGGCGGGGTCTGCACGCCCTTGGGCCAGTACCGCTGGTGGCGGAACGCGTAGGTGGGCAGCTCGACCGGCGTACCGGTCGGCAGCACCGAACTCCACTCCACCGCAGCACCGTTGACGTACGCGCGGGCGAGCCCCGCCAGCAGGCTCGTGACGCTCTCGTCGGTCCGCCGCTGGAGCGGGACGAAGACCGCCCCCTCGCTCCCGCTACCGGCCGCGATGTCCGGGCCCAGCGAGGAGAGCGACCCGTCCGGGCCGACCTCGACGAACACCGAGACACCCTGGCGGGCCAGCGTCGCCACCGCGTCCGCGAAGCGCACCGCCCGGCGGGTCTGCGCCGGCCAGTAGCCCGCCTCGGGCTCGGTGACCAGTTCACCGCTGAGCGCGCCCGCCCACATCATGTTCGGCCGGTGGTACTCCAACCCGGCCGCGACGGCGGTGAGTTCGTCGATCACCGGATCCATCGCCGGGGAGTGGAAGGCGTGCGAGACCCGCAGCCGCCGCACCCGGCGACCCCGCTCCCGCCACAGCTCCACCACCTCATCGACGGCCTCGACCGAGCCGGAGACCACCACCGACTCCGGCCCGTTCACCGAAGCGATCACCACCCCGGGCACCAGCTCGGCCAGCACCTCGGCTTCCGGGACGTTGACCGCCGCCATCGCCCCGCCCGCCGGCAGCGCCTGCATCAACCGAGCCCGCGCCGACACCAGCCGCACCGCGTCCGGCAGCGACAGCACCCCGGCCACATAGGCGGCCGCGACCTCGCCCACCGAGTGACCGACCACCGCGTCCGGCGTCACGCCCGCGGCCTCCAGCACCGCCGCGACAGCGACCTCGAAGGCGAACAGCCCGGCCTGCGCGTACAGGGTCTGGTTCGCCAGCGACTCGTCCACACCCTCGGCGCCGAGCACGACGTCCCGGACCGAGACTCCCAACTCCAGCTCCAGCAGCCCGGACACCCGGTCGAAGACCTCGGCGAAGACCGTGCTCGCCGTGTACAGACCCCGGCCCATCCCGACCCACTGCGAACCCTGACCCGCGAAGACCAGACCCACCCGGGCACCCGGCCTCGCCACACCCGACACCACCGAAGCCGAAGACGCCCCGGCGGCCAGGCTCCGCAGGCCACCCAGCAGTTCGGCCGGCCCGGTGCCCAGCACGACCGCCCGGTGCTCGAACGCCGACCGCGTCGCCGCGAGGGACCACGCGACATCCGCCAGGTCCACCGACGGCCGCGCCGCCACCCAGTCGTGCAGCCGCTCCGCCTGCGCCGTCAGCCCCTCGGCCGTCCGGCCGGAGACGAGCCACGCACCGGCGCCCGACACCACCGGCGCCGCGTCGAGGTCCTCGGGTGCCTCCTCCGACTCGACGGCCGCCGGCGCCTCCTCGACGATGACGTGCGCGTTGGTCCCGCTGATCCCGAAGGCCGACACACCGGCCCGGCGCGGGCGGTCCCCGGCGGGCCACGGCACCGGCTCGGCCAGCAGCCGCACCTCACCCGCCGACCAGTCCACGTGCGGCGAGGGCTCGTCCACGTGCAGGGTCCGCGGCAGTTCCTCGTGCTGGAGCGCCAGCACCATCTTGATCACCCCGGCCATACCGGCGGCCGCCTGGGTGTGCCCGATGTTGGACTTCACCGAACCCAGCCACAGCGGCTGCTCCCCGGCGCGTTCCTGGCCGTAGGTGGCCAGCAGGGCCTGCGCCTCGATCGGGTCCCCGAGCGGGGTGCCCGTGCCGTGCGCCTCCACCACGTCCACGTCGGCGGCGGTCAGCCCGCCACTGGCCAGCGCCGCCCGGATCACCCGCTGCTGCGAGGGACCGTTCGGCGCCGTCAGACCGTTGGAGGCGCCGTCCTGGTTGATCGCCGAACCGCGCACCACCGCGAGCACCCGGTGCCCGTTGCGGCGGGCGTCGGAGAGCCGCTCCAGCACCACCATGCCGGCGCCCTCGCCCATGCCCATGCCGTCGGCCGCGGCCGAGAACGCCTTGGAGCGGCCGTCCGCCGCCAGTCCGCGCTGCCGGGCGAAGCCCACCATCTCCCACGGCGTCGCCATCACGGCGACCCCGCCGACCAGCGCCAGCGAGCACTCGCCCGACCGCACCGACCGGGCGGCCGTGTGCAGCGCCACCAGCGAGGACGAGCAGGCCGTGTCCACCGTGAGCGCCGGGCCCTCCAGGCCCAGGACGTAGGAGACCCGGCCGGAGATGATGCTGGTCGCGTTGCCGGTCACCAGGTGGCCCTCGACCTGCGCGGCGCCGTCCTGGCCGCCGAGCTGCATGCTGGCCAGCGCGTAGTTCGACGAGTAGCCGCCGATGAACACACCGGTGCGCGAGCCGCTCAGCGAGGCCGGGTCGAGTCCGGCGGACTCCAGGGCCTCCCAGGACAGTTCGAGCATCAGCCGCTGCTGCGGGTCCATCGCCAGCGCCTCGCGCGGGCTGATCCCGAAGAAGCCCGCGTCGAAGCTGCTCGCCTGGTGCAGGAAGCCGCCCTCCCGCGCGTAGCTGGTCCCGGCGTGCGACGGATCGGGGTCGAAGAGCGCCTCCGCGTCCCAGCCGCGGTCCTGCGGGAGGCCGGAGATGCCCTCGCCGCCCACCGCCAGCAGGTCCCAGAGCTGCTCCGGGGTGTCGAGCCCGCCGGGGAACCGGCAGCTCATCGCCACGATGGCGACCGGCTCGTCGTCGGAGGCGGCGGCCGTGGGCACGGCCAGCGCCGACGCTTGCCCGGCCAGGGCACCGAGCAGCTCCGTCCGCAGGTGCTCGGCGAGCACCGTCGGGGTGGGGTAGTCGAACATCAGCGTCGTCGGCAGCCGCAGCCCGGTCGCGGTGGCGATCCGGTTGCGCAGCTCGACCGAGGTCAGCGAGTCGAAGCCGAGCTCGCTGAAGGCGCGCCCGGCCTCGACGTCGTCGGAGCTCGCGTGCCCGAGCACGGCGGCCGCCTCGTCGCGGATCGTGTCCACCAGGATCCGGTCCTGCTCGGCCCGCGACAGGCCGCTCAGGCTCCGGGCCAGCTCGCCCTCGGCCTGCGGTCCGCCGGCGCTCTCGGTGCGCTGCGCCGCCTTCAGCCGCTGGGCGTCCGGCAGGGCGCGCAGGAACGGCACGTCCAGGATCTGGGCCTGGCCGGGCGCGGCCGCGAAGGCGGGCCAGTCCAGGTCCATGACGGTCAGCACGGTGTCCGGGCCGGCCAGCACGCCGCCCAGGGCCTTGACCGCGAGCTCGGGGTCCATCAGGACCTCCCAGCGGTTGCGGCGCAGCCGCTGCCGGGCCGCCTCGCTGCCGCCGGACACGCCCTCGCCGGCCCAGGGGCCCCAGGCCACCGAACGGGCGGGCAGGCCGCGGGAGCGCCGGTGCTCCGCCAGCGCGTCCAGGAAGGCGTTGGCGGCCGAGTAGTTGGCCTGGCCCGCGCCGCCGAAGGTGGCGGCGGCCGAGGAGAACAGCACGAACGCGTCGAGGTCGAGGTCCGCGGTGAGCTCGTCGAGGTGCACGGCGCCGGCGGCCTTGGGCGCGAGGGCACTGGCCAGCCGGTCGTTGTCGAGGCCGTCGAGGACGCCGTCGTCGAGCACACCGGCGGTGTGCAGGACGGCGGTCAGCGGCGGGCCGCCCGCGGCGATCCGGTCGATCACCCCGGCGAGGTCGGCGCGCTCCGCGCTGTCGCAGCAGCTGATCTCGACGTCCGTACCGGCGGCCGCCAGGTCCGCGGCCAGGGCCACGGCGCCCCGGGCGGCGGCTCCGGAGCGGCTGGCCAGCACGATCCGCTCGGCGCGGCCGGCCAGCCAGCGGGCCACGTGCCCGCCGACCGCGCCGGTCCCGCCGGTGATCAGCACGGTGCCGCGCGGCGTCCAGTCCGGGCCGGGCGCGGGCTGCGGGGCCCGGGTCAGGCGGCGGCCGAGGATCCCGGCGGGGCGGATCGCCACCTCGTCCTCACCGCAGCCGGCGAGGACGGTGCACAGGCGGCTCGCCGCCCGTTCGTCGAGCACGGCGGGCAGGTCGATCAGACCGCCCCAGCGGTCCGGCTGTTCCAGGAAGACGACCCGGCCGAGGCCCCAGACCTGCGCCTGCACGGGGTTGGTCAGCGGGTCGCCCGGGCCGGTGGCGACCGCCCCGGAGGTGAGCGTCCACAGCGGGGCGGTGATCGCGGCGTCGGCCAGTGCCTGCAGCAGGGCCAGGCCGGCGGCCAGGCCGGCCGGCACCACGGGCCGCTCCGCGAGCGGTGTCTCGTCCAGGCCGAGCAGTGACACCACGCCGGTCACGCGCGGCGCGGCCTCGTCGGTGGCGTCGCGCAGCGCCCGGGCGAGGTCGGCGGCCAGCGGCTCGCGCCGGGCCGTCCCGGTCTCGACCTCGACGACCTCGACCCGGGCACCCCGCGCGGTCAGCGCGCGGACGCACGCCTCGACGAGGTCCGCGGTGCGGCCGGTCCGGTGCGCCGGGACGGCCACCAGCCAGGTGCCGGCCGGCTTGGCCGGGGCCGGGTCGGTGACGGGGGCCCAGGCGACCCGGTAGCGCCAGGCGCCGGTGACGTCCCGGTCCCGTTCGCGGCGCCGCCAGGACGCCAGCGACGGGAGCACCTCGCCGAAGGAGCGCTGTCCGTCCACGGCGAGCGTGTCGGCGAGCTGCTGGAGGTCGCCGCCCTCGACGGCGGCCCAGAACCGGGCCTCGGCCTCCGACGGCGCGCCGTCCCCGCCGGCCGCGACCGGCGCGGCCGCGCGGGAGCCGGTGAGCCAGTACCGCTGGTGCTGGAAGGCGTAGGTGGGCAGGTCGGTGCGCCGCCCGGCGGGCAGGACCCTGCGCCAGTCGACGGGCGTGCCGCCGACGTGCACCTGGGCGAACGCCGCGAGCAGTCGGCGCGGGCCGCTGTTCTCGCGGTCCAGCGTCCCGGTGATCACCGGGGCGCCGGCCGTGCCCAGGTCCTCGATCGTGTCGGCGATCCCGGTGGTCAGCACCGGCTGCGGGGAGACCTCGACGAAGGTCCGGTTCCCGGCCGCGGCCAGCTCCCGGACCGCCTCGTCGAAGCGGACCGTGCGGCGGACGTTGGCGAACCAGTAGCCGGCGTCCAGCTCCGGGCCGTTCATCCAGCGGCACTCGACCGTGGAGAACAGCGGGACCCGCCCGGCCCCCGGCCGGATCCCCGCCAGCCGCTCGGTCAGCACGCCTTCCAGTTCCTCGACCCCGGCCGAGTGCGCCACGAAGTCGGTCACCGGGATCGGCCAGCGCATCACCCGCCGGGCCGCCAGCTCGGCGCCGAACTCCGCCAGCGCCTCGGTCTCGCCGGAGACCACGGTGGCGGCGGGCCCGTTCACCGCGGCGACCGCCAGCCGGTCGCCCCACGGGGCCAGTACCTCGCGCACCGCCGCGACGGGCATGACGACCGACAGCATCCCGCCGCCGGTGCCGAGCCCGGACAGCGCCCGGCTGCGGACCGTCACCACCTCGGCCGCGTCCTCGAGCGACAGGATCCCGGCCACCGTCGCGGCCGCGATCTCGCCCTGGGAGTGGCCGACCACCGCACCCGGGGTGACGCCCGCGGCCTCCCAGACGGCGGCCAGCGACACCATCACCGCCCACAGCGCCGGCTGGACGACATCGGCGCGGTCCAGCGCGGGCGCGCCGTCCGCACCGGCCAGCACCTCGGTCAACGACCAGTCGACGTGCGGGGCCAGGGCCCGCTCGCACTCGGCGAGCCGGGCCGCGAACACCGGCGAGACCGCCAGCAGCTCCCGGCCCATGCCCTCCCACTGGGCGCCCTGCCCGGGGAAGACGAAGACCGCCTCGCTCGCCTCGGTGGCCGCGGTCGTGCCGGCGACCACCCCGGGGGCGCGCTCCCCGGCCGCCACCGCGGCCAGGCCCTCGGCCAGCTCGGCGCGGTCGGTGCCGGTCACCACGGCCCGGTACTCGTACACCGAGCGGGTCGCCGCCAGCGACCAGGCCACGTCCGCCGGGTCCAGCCCGGGCCGGGCCGCCAGGTACTCGCCCAGCCGGGCCGCCTGCCGGCGCAGACCGTCCGCCGTCCGCCCGGACACCACCCAGGCGCCGGCGCCGGGGGCGTCGAAGAGGGCCGGGGCCGGGTCGTCCCCGGCGGGCGCCTCGACGGCCGCCGGCTCGGGGGCCTCCTCCAGGATCAGGTGGGCGTTGGTGCCGCTGACCCCGAAGGAGGACACCCCGGCCCGGCGCGGCCGTCCGTCCGTCTCCCACGGCCGCGACTCCGTGAGCAGCCGGACGTCCCCGGCCGACCAGTCCACGTACGGCGAGGGCTCGTCCGCGTGCAGCGTGGCCGGCAGGTTCCTGTGCTGCAGCGCCAGCACCATCTTGATCAGGCCGCTGACACCGGCCGCGCCCTGGGTGTGACCGATGTTGGACTTCACCGACCCCAGCCACATCGGCCGGCCCTCCGGCCGGTCCTGGCCGTAGGTGGCGATCACCGCCTGGGCCTCGATCGGGTCGCCGAGCACCGTGCCGGACCCGTGCGCCTCGACCACGTCCACGTCGGCGGTGGTCAGCCCGGCGTCGGCCAGGGCCGCCCGGATCACCCGCTGCTGCGAGGGGCCGTTGGGCGCGGTCAGACCGTTCGACGCGCCGTCCTGGTTCACCGCGGAGCCGCGCACCACGGCCAGCACCGGGTGCCCGTTGCGGCGGGCGTCGGAGAGGCGCTCCAGCACCACCATGCCCGCGCCCTCGGCGATGCCCATGCCGTCCGCCCCGGCCGAGAACGACTTGGACCGGCCGTCGGGGGACAGCCCCCGCTGCTTGCTCACCCAGACGAAGAGGTCCGGCGTGGAGGCGATGAACGCGCCACCGGCGAGCGCCAGCGAGCACTCGCCCGAACGCAGCGCCTGGCTGGCCAGGTTGACCGCGACCAGAGCCGACGAGCAGGCCGTGTCGACGGTGACCGCGGGGCCCTCCAGGCCGAAGGTGTAGGCCACCCGGCCGGAGAGCACGCTGGTCGTGGTGCCCGTCAGCAGGTGCGCCTCCAGGCCCTCCGAGGCGTCCGGCCCGACCAGGCCGTACCCCGCGTAGCTCGCACCCGCGAACACGCCGGTGCGGCTGCCGCGCAGCGCCGCCTGGGAGATGCCGGCCCGCTCCAGGGCCTCCCAGGAGGTCTCCAGCAGGAGCCGCTGCTGCGGGTCCATGGCCAGCGCCTCGCGGGGGCTGATGCCGAAGAAGCCGGCGTCGAACTCGGCCGCGTTGTAGACGAACCCGCCCTGGCGCACGTACGCCGTGCCGGGGTTCTCCGGGTCCGGGTCGTAGAGGCCGTCCAGGTCCCAGCCGCGGTCCTGCGGGAAGGCACCGATCGCGTCCGTGCCCGAGTCGAGGATCTCCCAGAGCTCCTCCGGGCTCCGCACCCCGCCGGGGAAGCGGCAGCCCATGCCGACGATGACCACCGGGTCGTCGTCCGCCGCCGCCCGGCCGGTGGCGGCGACCGCACCGGCGCTCGCGGTCCGGTCGCCCAGCAGCTCGGTCCGCAGGTAGCCGGCCAGCACCACCGGGCTCGGGTAGTCGAAGAGCAGCGTGGCGGGCAGCTTGAGGCCGGTGGCGGCGCCCAGCCGGTTGCGGAGCTCGACGGCGGTCAGCGAGTCGAAGCCCAGCTCACTGAAGGCCCGGCCGCTGCCGATGGCCTCCGGCGAGGAGTACTCCAGCACCGCGGCGGCCTCGGCCCGGACCAGGGTGACCAGCGTGCGGTCCTGCTCGGCGGCCGGCAGGTCGGCCAGCTGCCGGCGCAGGGGCGTGCCGGCCTCCCGGTCGACGGCCGGGTCGGGCCCGTCGCCGGCCAGCGCCCCGGCGACCTCGGGCAGGTGCTCGATCAGCGGGCTGCGCCGGCGCAGCGTGAACGGCGGGGCGAACCGCGCCCAGTCCACGTCGACGACCGTCGTCAGTGCCTCGCCGCCGTCCAGGATCCGGGACAGCGCGCGGGTGGCCGGGTCGGGGCCCAGCAGCCGCAGACCGCGCCGCTCCAGTTGGGCCGCGTCGTCCCCGGAGCCCATCGCGCCGACGCTCCACGGGCCCCAGGCCACCGAGGTGGCGGCCAGGCCCCGGGCCAGCCGGCGCTCCGCCAGGGCGTCCAGGGAGGCGTTGGCGGCGGAGAAGCCGGGCTGCTGGCCACCGCCCCAGACGGCGGCGACCGAGGAGAACAGGACGAAGGCGTCGAGGTCCAGGTCGGCGGTCAGCTCGTCCAGCCACCGCGCGGCCTCCGCCTTGACCGCGAGCACGGCGGCGAGGTCCGCGAGGCCGAGGTTCTCGACCGGCTGGTTGTCGATGGCCTCCGCGAGGTGCAGGACGGAGGACAGCGCGGGGCCGGTCGTCGCGATCCGGTCGAGCAGGCCGGCCAGCTCGGACCGGTCGGCCGCGTCGCAGGCCAGCACGTCCACCCGGGAGCCCCGGGCGGCCAGTTCGGCCGCCAGCGCGGCGACACCGGGAGCGGCGGGGCCCGCGGCGCTGCTGAGCACCAGCCGGGGCGCACCGCGGTCGGCCAGCCAGCGGGCGACGTGCCCGCCGATGGCGTCGGTGCCGCCGGTGACCAGGGCGGTGCCGCCCGGCGTCCAGTCCCGGCCCGCCCTGGGCTGCGGCGCGCGGGTCAGGCGACGGCCCAGCACACCGGTCTGCCGGATGGCGACCTGGTCCTCGCCGCAGCCGGCCAGCACGGCGGCCAGCTGGGTGCCCGCCCGGTCGTCCAGCACCTCGGGCAGGTCGATCAGACCGCCCCAGCGGTCGGGGTGTTCAAGTGCGACGACCCGGCCGAGGCCCCAGACCTGGGCCTGCGCCGGACCGGCCGGCACCTCGCCCGGCGTGGCCGCGACGGCACCGCGGGTGGCGACCCAGAGCGGCGCGGCCACCCCGGCGTCGCCGAGGGCCTGGACGAGCGCGAGCGTCGTGCCGAGGCCGGTGGACACTGCCGGGTGGGCCGGCAGGGGGGTCTCGTCGGTCGCCAGCAGCGACAGCACGCCGGACAGCTCCCCGCCGTCCGGCAGCGCCTCGACGAGCAGTGCGGCGAGGTCCGCCCGGTCGACCGTCCCGGCCGGGACGTCGAGGGACACCGCCTCGGCGCCGCGGGCGGTCAGGGCCGCCGTGCACTGCCGGGCCAAGGCCTCGTCGGCGGTGCCGCTCGGGGTGACGACCAGCCAGCGACCGGCGGGCGCACCGGCGGACTGCTCCGTCACCGGGGCCCAGGTCACCCGGTAGCGCCAGGCCTCCGTCACCGAGCGGTCCTGCTCCCGGCGGCGCCAGGACGCCAGTGCGGGCAGCACCTCGGCGAGGCGCTGCTGGTCCTCGATCGCCAGGGTGTCCGCGAGCCGGGCCAGGTCACCGCCCTCGACGGCAGCCCAGAACTCCGCTTCCGCCGCCGTGCCGGAGCCGTCCCCGCCGACGGTGACGGTCCGGGCCGGGGCCTGAAGCCAGTACCGCTGGCGCTGGAAGGCGTAGGTCGGCAGCTCCACCACCTCGGCGGCGGGCAGCACGACCTTCCAGTCCACCGCGAGACCGCCGACGTAGGCCTGCGCGAACGCCGTGAGCAGGCGGGAGGCGCCCGCGTTGTCACGCTCCAGCGTGCCCACCGTCAGGACGTCGGCGACACCGGCGTCCTCGGCCGTCTCCGCCA
>NZ_JBEPAA010000127.1:0-13866 GCF_040298365.1 Kitasatospora sp. NPDC001603 | reverse complement strand
CCGCGACGGCCCTGTCCACCGCGTACCGGGCCGCGTACTCGGGCATCGAGGCGTGGAAGGCGGTGTCGAAGACGGCGACCTGCGGCAGGTCCGGGTCGTCGCTGGGGGAGTGGGTGGCCCCGCTGAGCGGCAGCAGCTCGTGCGGGCGGCCGGCGGCGAGCAGGGCGGCGGAGAGCCGCAGCGTGTGCGCGGGCAGCACGTTGTCGTCGGCCAGGCCGTGCACCAGCAGCAGCGGCCGGCGCAGGCCGGCGGCGTCGGGGATCAGCGAGCAGGCGTCGTAGCGCTCCGGGTGCTCGTCCGGGTGGCCGAGGAAGCGCTCCTTCCAGTGGGTGTCGTACAGCCGGTGGTCGGTGGGCGCGGCCCCGGCCACCGCGGCGTGGAAGACGTCCGGGCGGCGCAGCACGGCCAGGGCGGCCAGGAAGCCGCCGAAGGACCAGCCCCGGACGGCGACCCGGTCGAGGTCCAGCAGCCCGGGGCGGGCCAGTGCGGCCTCCCGCAGGGCCTCGACCTGGTCGTCCAGGACCGGCGTGGCGATGTCCGCGAACACGGCCTTCTCCCAGTGCGGGCCCCGGCCGGGGGTACCGCGCCCGTCCACCACCAGGACGGCGAAGCCCTGGTCGGCGAACCACTGCGAGACCAGGTCGGGCCAGCCGCCGGCCGCGGTGGCCTTCTGCAGCGCGGGCCCGCCGTAGGGGTCGAGCAGGACGGGCAGCGGGCCGTCGCCGGGGTGGTGGCCGGTGGGCCGGAAGAGCGTGGCGCGCAGCTCGCGCGGGCCCAGCCGGAGCGGCTCGGGCCGGGCGGTGAGGACGGGGCGCTGCGCGTGTGAGCGCAGGTCGACGGCGGGGCGCCCGTTCCGGTGGACGGTGGTGTGCCCGCCGGGCGCGCCGGGCGTCCGCGCGGTGTGGACGAGGGTGCCGTCGCTCCGTACGCCGGTGTGCGCGCCGGGCGCGGAGCTGAGCCGTACGGCGCCCTCGGCCGGGTCGTACGACCACAGGTGGGTTTCGGTCGGCTCGGTGGAGGCGGTGAAGAGGACCTGTTCGTCGTCGGTCCCGAGCACCGAGCGCAGTTGGAGGCCGGGCGGGGTGACGGGCTCGCCGCCCACGGTGAGCCGGCGGGTGTCGCCGAGGTCCGCGGCGTCGACCAGGACCCCGGCGGCGGTGCGGACGGGCAGGCCGGGGACGAGTTCGACCCAGTGCTCGTCCCGCTGCTCGGCGAGCGTCCGGGTGGCGCCGTCGGCCGGGTCCACGGCGAGGGTGCGGACGGTGCGCTGGTCCCGGCTCTGCACGGCGGCGAAGGGGCCGTGGGCGTCCCAGCCGGCGGCGGTCAGGTACTCGAACCCGGCGCGGTCCCAGCGGGCCTCGGTACGGCCGCCGTCGAGGTCCAGCAGCCAGAGCGAGACGTCGGCGTTGGCGGTGCCGGCCAGCGGGTAGCGCAGGACGCGCGGCGGCCGCGCCGGATCGGCCGGGTCGGCGAGGTGGAGGCGGGCGAGCGGGCCGTTGTCCACCCGGGCGGCCAGCAGCCGGGTGCCGTCCGGCGACCACCAGTACGCCCGGGTGCGGTGCATGGACTCGGCGGCGACGTGGTCGGGGACGCCGTACGCGACCTCGGCGTGCTCGGGCTCGGCCAGCGCGCGGTCCCCGGTGCCGTCCGCCCCGATGACGCGCAGCGCCCCGTCGCCGACGTAGGCGATCCGGCGGCCGGTCGGGTCCGGGCGCGGGTCGTAGACGCCGGTGGCGGTCGGTATCTGGCGGACGCCGCCCCCGGCGGGGTCCGTCACCCAGAGCTCCCCGCCCAGGGCGAAGACGACCGTCCGGCCGGCCCGGTCGGCGGCGAAGGCGGTGATTCCGGTGGCGTGCACGCGGGAGCGCTCGCGGCGGATCCGCTCCGCCTCGGGCACGTCCCGGCCCTCGCCGCCCAGCCCGGCCGGGTCGGCCAGCAGCCGCTCCTCGCCGCTGTCGGCGTCCAGCGCCCAGAGACAGCCGACCGGGTCGTCCCCGGCCCGGCTGCGCAGGAACAGCACCGTCCGCCCGCCGTCGCAGACGACCGGATGGGCGGGCACCCCGAGGGAGAACCGACGGGTACGGGCGAGCTGACGGGGCAGCGATTCACTCGACATGCCCGACACCCTGACACGCCTCGGGGCGGTCACGCGTCCGAAAAGGGGCCGGTACGGATCGGAAGATCCGTACCGGCCCCTCGTGCCGGGGCGTGCCCGGCGCGGTGCTTCGGGGTGCGTCAGTGGACGTTGCCCATCAGCTTCACGACCTTCTTGCGGTACATCGCCAGACCGATGCCCGCGACGATCGCCATCGCACCCTGGACCGCGAAGTACCAGGTGCTGCCGACCACGCTGTCACCGAGGACGAGCTGGAAGACGGCCGCGACGCAGTCACCGGCGGTGACGGCGAGGAACCAGACGCCCATCATCTGGCTGGCGTACTTCGCCGGGGCCAGCTTGGTGGTGACGGACAGGCCCACTGGGGAGAGCGTCAGCTCACCGACGGTCTGGATCAGGTACACCATGGCCAGCCAGAGCGGGGTGACCTTGGTGCCGCCCGCGGCAGCCGCCATGGCGAGCATCATGACG
Source organism: Kitasatospora sp. NPDC001603 (assembly GCF_040298365.1). Classification (NCBI taxonomy): domain Bacteria; kingdom Bacillati; phylum Actinomycetota; class Actinomycetes; order Kitasatosporales; family Streptomycetaceae; genus Kitasatospora; species Kitasatospora sp. NPDC001603. Next base: position 11,279 of record NZ_JBEPAA010000127.1, on the reverse strand, counting down.
AGGAAGGAGGCGCCGATCATCAGCAGACCGAACGCGAACTTCATGGTGGTGCTGGGGTTCTTGGCCTTGTGGGAGAGGGCCACCCAGAGCCAGGCGAAGACCGGGGCCAGCGCCATGATGTACAGCGGGTTCAGCGACTGGAACCAGGTCGACGGGAAGTCGAAGCCGAACAGCGTGGACGAGGTGTTCTCGTCCGCGAAGATGCTCAGAGTCGAGCCCGACTGGTCGTAGATCATCCAGAACACGGCGGCGGCCACGAAGAACCAGATGTAACCGCTCATCTTGGACTGCTCGCCCGCGTCGAGGTCCTTGTCGCGCTTCACCTTGGCGAAGACGAACACGGGAAGCGCGATGCCGGCGATGGAGAGCGGCCAGATCGCCCAGTTGATCGTGAAGTGGCCGGTCAGCGCGACGACCGCGTAGAACACGGTGGCCAGCGCCAGCCAGAAGCCGGCCTTCCTGAAGATCACGCGCTTCTCGGCTGCCGAGATCGGCGAGGTCACCACGTCGCTCTTGGCGCTCAGGTGGCGGCTGCCCAGCATGAACTGGATCAGGCCGATCGCCATGCCGACACCGGCGAGGGCGAAACCGAGGTGCCAGTTGACGTTCTGGCCGATGGTGCCGATCACCAGCGGCGCCGCGAAGGCACCGAGGTTGATGCCCATGTAGAAGATGGTGAAGCCACCGTCACGGCGAGGGTCGTTCGGACCGTCGTACAGGTGGCCGACCATCGTCGAGATGTTTGCCTTCAGCAGGCCGGAGCCGAGCGCGATGAACGCCAGGCCGACGAAGAACGACACGCTCGCCGGAACGGCCAGCAGGAAGTGGCCGATCATGATGATCGAGCCGCCCACCGCGACGGTCTTGCGGGCACCGAGGAATCGGTCGGCGATCCAGCCGCCCGGCAGGGCCAGCAGGTAGACCATGGCCGTGTACACGCTGTAGACCGCGCTGGCCACGGCCATCTTCATGCCGAGACCGCCCTCCGTGATGGAGGCGGTCATGTAAAGGACCAGCAGGGCGCGCATGCCGTAGTAGCTGAAGCGCTCCCACATCTCACTCATGAAGAGAGTGGCGAGTCCACGGGGGTGCCCGAGGAAGGTCTTGCCGCTGGGAGAGGCCGACTGAATGCCGGACTCCAGGGTCGTAGACGCCATGTGTAGTGGTTCCTTGCTGACAGCGTCCGCCTAGGGGGGTACGGCGGACGTGGACCAAACCACTGTACGTGTCCAGATTTGGCGTTATCAGCTGACAAAACACGCCAATTAGGTATGGCGATGGCAAAGTCTGCGATCAATCTGATCGATAGATCCATGGTAGGGCTGGACATGTTCCTTCGGATGCAAGACCCAGCCGTGGAATCTTCGCCGAACGGGCGGTTGGGGCATGTCCGTTGAGCGGTGATCGCGCTCCGTATAACGATCACGCTCTGTGAACTACCTCACAGCGCAGGCCCCCTATCCCCGGCGGACTACCATCACCACATGACCTGTGTGCTGCTCGCCGAGGACGATCCGGCGATCTCCGAACCGCTCGCCCGGGCCCTGCGACGCGAGGGCTATGAGGTGCTCGTCCGCGAGGACGGTCCGGCCGCACTGGCCGCCGGGCTCACCGAGGAGGTCGACCTCGTCGTCCTCGACCTCGGTCTTCCCGAGATGGACGGCCTGGAGGTCTGCCGCCGCCTGCGGGCCGACGGCAAGAGCTGCCCCGTCCTCGTCCTCACCGCCCGTGCGGACGAGGTGGACACCGTGGTCGGCCTGGACGCCGGTGCAGACGACTACGTCACCAAGCCCTTCCGCCTCGCCGAACTGCTCGCCCGCGTCCGGGCCCTGCTCCGGCGCGGCAACGTGGACCAGCTCACCACCGGCGCGCACGGGGTGAAGATCGACATCGAGTCCCACCGCGCCTGGCTCGGCGAGGAGGAGCTGACGCTCTCCGCCAAGGAGTTCGAGCTGCTGCGGGTGCTGGTCCGGGACGCCGGGCGGGTGGTCACCCGGGAGGAGATCATGCGCCAGGTCTGGGACACCACCTGGTGGACCTCCACCAAGACGCTGGACATGCACATCTCCTGGCTGCGCAAGAAGCTCGGCGACGACGCGGCCAACCCCCGCTACATCGCCACCGTGCGCGGAGTGGGCTTCCGCTTCGAGAAGAACTAGCCCCTGTAAGAAGAAGTAGCCCCCGCAAGGGGAACGAACCACCACGGGGAGCGGCAGCTTGAAACGCCGGATGATCAACTCGCTGCTGGGCGTCGTCCTGGTGGTGGTCGCGGTGTTCTGCGTCCCGCTCGCCCTGGTCGAGAAGCGCACCATCGTGAACTCGGCGCAGGACCGGGTGGACGCGGCCGCCGTCCGGGTGCTCGCCCTGGTGGAGAACCGGCTCTCCGCGGGCGAGCCGGTCACCGGCGACAAGTTCGCCAACCAGGTCACCGACGGCCAGTACGTCGAGGTGGACATCCCCGGCAAGACCGTCGTCTCCAGCGGCGAGCGGCCGGCCGGGACCCACCTGCTGAAGTCCGTCGAGCAGGGCGCCAGCGGTGAGACCGTCACCGTCGAGCAGTCCCGGGCCGGCGTCGACCACGAGATCGCCAACATGCTGCTGCTGCTCGGCGTGGTGGCGCTGCTCGCCGTCCAGGCGGCCGTCGCCCTGGCCGTCTGGCAGGCCAAGCGGCTGGCCCGGCCGCTCACCGACCTCGCCGAGACGGCCGAGCGGCTCGGCTCCGGCGACCCGCGCCCGCGCGACCGCCGCTACGGGGTGCCCGAGCTGGACCGGGTCGCCGAGGTGCTGGACGTCAGCGCCGAGCGGATCGCCCGGATGCTCACCGCCGAACGGCGGCTCGCCGCGGACGCCTCGCACCAGCTGCGCACCCCGCTCACCGCGCTCTCCATGCGGCTGGAGGAGATCACCGCGGTCGCCGAGGATCCGGAGACCGTCAAGGAGGAGGCGACCATCGCCCTCCAGCAGGTCGAGCGGCTCACCGACGTCGTCCAGCGGCTGCTCACCACCCAGCGGGACCCGCGCAGCCCCACCGCCGTCGCCTTCGACCTGGACGACGTGGTCAAGCAGCAGGTGGAGGAGTGGGGCCCGTCGCTGCGCGGCACCGGTCGGGTGCTCCAGGTGGAGGGCCTGCACGGGGTCACCGCCGTCGGCACCCCCGGCACGGTGGCCCAGGTGCTGGCGACCCTGATCGAGAACTCGCTGATGCACGGCGCCGGGCTGATCACCCTGCGGGTGCGGCCGTCGGGGACGTCGGTGGTGGTCGAGGTGCAGGACCAGGGCGCCGGGGTGCCGCCGGAGCTGGGCAACCGCGTCTTCGAGCGGGCGGTCAGCGGGCGCAACTCGACGGGCATCGGCCTGGCGGTGGCCCGCGACCTCGCGGAGGCGGACGGCGGCCGGCTCGAACTGCTCTCGCTGAAGCCGCCGGTGTTCGCCATCTTCCTGGGCCGCAGCCAGCGCGAGGCCTGAGCGGCAGGTCCTTCGCGCGGCGCTCCCGGTCCGGCCCGTGCGGTGCTCTCAGAACCGGGTGTCGCGGACCACGTCCAGGTCCGTGAAGGTCGGCGGCTCGTCGCAGAGCGCGACCATCTCCCGGAAGATCCGGTCGGTCTCGGGCAGCGCGGAGTTCTTCATCGCGTCCTCGTAGGAGGCGAACTCGACGATCTCCACCAGGTGCCGCGGGTCCGCGCGGTCGGCGCCGACCATCGCGTGTCCGACCGTCCGCCGGCCCTCGGTCTGTTCGGCCCAGCTGTCCATCAGCCGGTTGAGGTCGTCCACCTTGTCGGTCTTGCAGTCGATGATCTGGACGAAAGCCATGGCGAGCCTCCTGGGATCCCCCGGGCCTCGATCGTTCGCCGGCCGTGCTCGCCCTCGGTCACCACTGTCCTCCCGCCCGAGCGGGCGGGGCAAGGGGGCGGGCCTATTCGGCCTTGGCGTACCGGATCTCCTCGGCGGCGAGCACCAGCTCGGCCTGCGCGACGACCTCGGCCGCCGGGGCGGGCTCGGCGCCGGTCTCCGGGACGGCCGTGAAGACCCAGGTCCGGTAGGAGACGAAGCGGAACACCGTGGCCACCGCGAGGCCGGCCACCTTGGCGGCCAGCTGCTCGAAGTGCGAGTCCAGGCCGAGCACGTAGACCGAGAAGCCCAGCACTCCGGTCTCGATCAGCATCCCGGCGCCGCTGAACAGCAGGAACAGCGTGATCTCGCGCTTGCGCGAGGCGGCGTCGCGGTCCCGGTACAGCCAGTAGCGGTAGCCGAGGTAGTTGGTCGCGATGGCCACCAGGGTGGCGGCGATGTTGGACCGCAGCGAGGCCAGGTGGAACCCGTTGATGCAGACCCAGAAGACGGCGAAGTTGACCACCACACCGCTCAGGCCGACGATGCCGAACTTCACCACCTCGCCCGACAGACCGCGCAGTCTCTGCGTCAGCGGGGGGTTCGACGCTGCGGTCGTCGCCATACCGGGCTGCCTCCATGTGCTGCGGACGAGGGGGCCCGGAGCGGATGCGCGGCTGGCCCCTTGAGCCCTGCGTGCACGCACATGATCGGACCACGCGTACCAGGACCTAGCGGCCCAGGCTACCCGGTTCCGCCGATCGGCTCAGCCCCCCGGGCTCCTCGCCCCCTGGGACGGCGCCCGCCGGCCGTACGGTTCCATGGCGGTTCCATGGCCCCCGACCGGCCCGGATATCCTGGCGGGGTGACTTCCCCGGGCAATGCGAATTTTCCAGTAGTGGGCATGATCGGCGGCGGGCAGCTGGCCCGGATGGCACACCAGGCGGGCATCCCGCTCGGGGTCCGGTTCAAACTCCTCGCCGACACGCCCCAGGACTCCGCCGCGCAGGTGGTCTCCGACACCGTCCTCGGCGACTACCGCGACCTCGACACGCTGCGCCGCTTCGCGGCCGGCTGCGATGTGATCACCTTCGACCACGAGCACGTGCCGACCGAGCACCTGCGGGCCCTGCAGGCCGACGGCGTGGCCGTCCGGCCCGGCCCGGAGGCGCTGGTCAACGCCCAGGACAAGGGCGTGATGCGGGCCAGGCTCGACTCCATCGGGGTGCCCTGCCCCCGGCACCGGATCGTCTCCGGCCCGGCCGACGTGACGGCCTTCGCCGAGGAGGGCGCCGGCTACCCGGTCGTCCTCAAGACCGTCCGCGGCGGCTACGACGGCAAGGGCGTCTGGGTCGTCGACGACGAGGAGCAGGCGCACGCGCCGTTCCTGGCCGGCGTCCCCGTGCTGGCCGAGGAGAAGGTGGACTTCGTCCGCGAGCTGGCCGCCAACGTGGTCCGCTCGCCCAGCGGCCAGGCCGTCGCCTACCCGGTGGTGGAGAGCGTCCAGGAGAACGGCGTCTGCGCCGAGGTGACCGCCCCGGCGCCGGACCTCGACCCGGCGCTGTCCGACGAGGCCCAGCAGCTGGCCCTGCGGATCGCCGGCGAGCTGGACATCACCGGCCACCTGGCGGTCGAGCTGTTCCAGACCCGGGACGGCCGGATCCTGGTCAACGAGCTGGCCATGCGCCCGCACAACTCCGGGCACTGGTCCCAGGACGGCGCCGTCACCTCGCAGTTCGAGAACCACCTGCGGGCCGTGCTCGACCTGCCGCTCGGCGACCCCCGGCCGCGCGCCAAGTGGACCGTCATGGTCAACGTGCTCGGCGGCGACTACCCGGACATGTACCACGCCTTCCTGCACTGCATGGCCCGTGACCCCGGCCTGCGGATCCACATGTACGGGAAGGACGTGAAGCCCGGCCGCAAGGTCGGTCACGTCAACGTCTTCGGGGACGACCTCGACGACGTCCGCGAGCGCGCCCGTCACGCGGCCGCCTACCTGCGAGGAACGATCACCGAATGACCTCCTCTTCCCACGGCCCCCTGGTCGGCATCGTGATGGGCTCGGACTCCGACTGGCCGGTCATGGAGGCCGCGGCCCAGGCCCTCGACGAGTTCGAGATCCCCTACGAGGTGGACGTCGTCTCCGCGCACCGGATGCCGCGCGAGATGGTCGCGTACGGCGAGGAGGCCCACCGGCGCGGCCTGAAGGCGATCATCGCGGGCGCCGGCGGCGCGGCCCACCTGCCGGGCATGCTCGCCTCGGTCACCCCGCTGCCGGTCATCGGCGTCCCGGTGCCGCTGCGCTACCTGGACGGCATGGACAGCCTGCTGTCGATCGTCCAGATGCCGGCCGGGGTGCCGGTGGCCACCGTCTCGGTGGCGGGTGCGCGCAACGCGGGCCTGCTGGCGGTGCGGATGCTGGCCGCGTTCGACCCGGAGCTGACCGAGAAGATGACCGACTTCCAGGCCGAGCTGAACAGCCAGGCCACCGAGAAGGGGAAGAAGCTGCGGGCCAAGGTGGCGGGTTCCGCCTCCTTCGGCTTTGGAAAGTAGTCATACCGGATACAACAGCTCGTATGACCTCTGAGCTGTTGGACTCCGCTGAGCGGCCCGACCCGGCCGCCCTGCTGGACCGTGCCCGCGCCCTCCTCCGCGACACCCCCGTGGTGGACGGCCACAACGACCTCCCCTGGGCGATGCGCGAGCAGGTCGGCTACGACCTCGACACGCTCGACCTGGCCGCCGACCAGAGTTCACGGCTGCACACCGACCTCGCCCGCCTCGCCGCGGGCGGGGTCGGCGCGCAGTTCTGGTCCGTCTACGTCCCCTCGCGGCTGGCCGGCGACCACGCCGTCAGCGCCACCCTGGAGCAGATCGACTTCGTCCGGGCCCTGGCCGCGCGCTTCCCCGACCGGCTCCGCCTCGCGTTCACCGCCGAGGACATGGAGGCCGCCCGCGCCGACGGCCGGATCGCCTCCCTGATGGGCGCCGAGGGCGGCCACTCCATCGACTCCTCGCTGGCCACCCTGCGCGCCCTGTACGAGCTCGGCGTCCGGTACCTGACGCTCACCCACAACGACAACACCCCGTGGGCCGACTCCGCGACCGACAAGTCGGCGGCCGGGGGCCTGACCCGGTTCGGCGAGGAGGTCGTCCGGGAGATGAACCGGCTCGGCATGCTGGTCGACCTCTCGCACGTCTCCGCCGACACCATGCGCGACGCGCTGCGGGTCAGCGAGGCGCCGGTGCTCTTCTCGCACTCCTCGGCGCGCGCCGTCTGCGACCACCCGCGCAACGTCCCGGACGACGTGCTCGGCCGACTGGCGGCCAACGGCGGCGTGGCGATGGCCACCTTCGTCCCGAAGTTCATCCTGCCCGCCGCCATCGAGTGGACCGCCGCCGCGGACGAGAACATGCGCGCCCACGGCTTCGACCACCTCGACACCACCCCGGCCGGGATGGCCTGCCAGCGGGCCTTCGAGCAGGCCACCCCGCGCCCGGTCGCCACCCCGGCCACCGTCGCCGACCACCTCGACCACATGCGCGAGGTGGCCGGCATCGACCACATCGGCATCGGCGGCGACTTCGACGGCACGGCGTTCCTCCCGGCCGGGCTGGACGACGTGGCCGGCTACCCCAACCTGATCGCCGAACTGCTCGGCCGGGGCTGGTCGCCGACCGACCTCGGGAAGCTCACCTGGCACAACGCGGTACGCGTGCTGCGCGACGCCGAGGCCGTCGCGCGCGAGCTGCGGACCACCCGCCGTCCGTCCATCGCCACCCTCGCGCAGCTCGACGGCCTCGCCGGCTGAGCACGGCCTCGACGGCCTCGGCGGCTGAACACCAGCGCGGCCGGCCGTTCCCGGCCCGGTCCGCCCGGTCCGCCCGGGAATGGCCGGGCGGACCGGGGTGCTGCCAGTGGGGAGTCCGCGGCTGCGAGGAGGCAGGGCATGTACGGCGACCCGGAGACGGTCCGCAAGATCCTTACCGAGCTGGGCGACACCTGGGCCGTGGTCGGCCTGTCGTCCAACCGCCGGCGCGCCGCGTACGGCGTCGCCGAGGTGCTGCAGCGCTTCGGGAAGCGGATCGTGCCCGTGCACCCGAAGGCCGAGACCGTTCACGGGGAGCAGGGGTACGCCTCGCTGGCGGACATCCCGTTCGAGGTCGACGTGGTCGACACCTTCGTCCGGTCCGACCTCGCCGGCGCGGTGGCCGACGAGGCCGTGGCCATCGGTGCCAAGGCCGTCTGGTTCCAGCTCGACGTGGTGGACGAGGCCGCCTACGAGCGGGCCCGCGCGGCCGGTCTCGCGATGGTGATGGACAAGTGCCCCGCCATCGAGATCCCCCGGCTCGGGCTCGGCGGGCGGTTCGGTTAGCACGCACGAGGCCCGCCGGTCGTCGGAACGACCGGCGGGCCTCGGCGCGTGCCGCGTCAGCTCGGGCGGCCCAGCGCCCGGTACGTCCAGCCGGCCGCGCGCCAGGCGTCGGCGTCCAGGGCGTTGCGGCCGTCCAGCAGGCGGCGCTCGGCGACCACCGTGCCCAGCTCGGCCGGGTCGAGGTCGCGGAACTCCTGCCACTCGGTGAGGTGCAGGACCACGTGCGCGCCCTCGGCGGCCTCCAGCGGGGACTGCGCGTAGGCGAGGCCCGGGAACATCTTGCGGGCGTTGTCCATCGCCTTCGGGTCGTACACCGTGACCTGCGCGCCCTGGAGCTGGATCTGGGCGGCGACGTTGAGCGCGGGGGAGTCCCGGATGTCGTCGGAGTTGGGCTTGAAGGCGGCGCCGAGGACGGCGACCCGGCGGCCGAGGAAGCCGCCGCCGCACTGCTCGCGGGCCAGCTCGACCATCCGGGAGCGGCGCCGCATGTTGATCGAGTCGACCTCGCGCAGGAAGGCCAGCGCCTGGTCGGCGCCCAGCTCCCCGGCCCGGGCCATGAACGCGCGGATGTCCTTGGGCAGGCAGCCGCCGCCGAAGCCCAGGCCCGCGTTGAGGAACTTGCGGCCGATCCGGTCGTCGTGGCCGAGCGCGGTGGAGAGCAGGGTGACGTCGGCGCCGGCCGCCTCGCAGACCTCGGCCATCGCGTTGATGAACGAGATCTTGGTGGCCAGGAAGGAGTTGGCGGCGGCCTTGACCAGCTCGGCGGTGGCGAAGTCGGTGACCACGAACGGCACGCCCGCCGCGATCGGCTCGGCGTACACCTCGCGCAGCAGCCGCTCGGCGCGCTCGCTGCGGGCGCCGACCACGATCCGGTCCGGCCGCAGGGTGTCCTGGACGGCGAAGCCCTCGCGCAGGAACTCCGGGTTCCAGGCGAGCTCGGCGTCCTCGCCGACCGGCGCCAGCGCGGCCAGCCGCTCGGCCAGCCGGTTCGCGGAGCCGACCGGCACGGTGGACTTGCCGACCACCAGCACCGGCCGGGTCAGGTGAGGGGCCAGCTCGTCGATCGCGGCGTCCACGTAGGACATGTCGGCGGCGAACTCGCCCTTGCGCTGCGGGGTGTTGACGCAGACGAAGTGCACGTCGCCGAACTCCGCGGCCTCCTGGGCGGAGGTGGTGAAGCGCAGCCGGCCGGTCGAACCCTCGTGGCCCGCCACGTGCTTGAGCAGCAGCTCGGACAGGCCCGGCTCGTACATCGGCACCCGGCCGGCGGTCAGCGTGGCGATCTTCTCGGGGTCGATGTCCAGACCCAGCACCTCGAAGCCGAACTCCGCCATGGCGGCGGCGTGGGTGGCACCGAGATAGCCGGTGCCGATCACGGAGATGCGGAGGGTCACGGGTTCCCCTTTGCGGAATCTCGACCTTGCCTGCCGTGGGACGGGCAGGACGTGCGAGCACCGATGCTATCCGCCCGTCCGGACCCGGCCCAGGCCGTCCCGCCTGCGCCGATGTTTCGGGCACCCGGGCGCTGCCGCCGGGCGCCGGGTGTGCGCCGGGCACGATCCGGCGGAACCCCCACGCGGGTGCTGTGACCGGCGGCACAATGCGCGCATGGATCCGAAGCCCGAGAGCACGGACACACCGGACACACCCCACGCCGAAGAACCGCCGCGCCCGCCCCACGCCGCCGAGGCGCCCCACGCCGAAGAACCGCCCCACGCCGACGAGGCGCCCCCGACCGAAGAACCGCCGCGTCCCGACGGGTCCGGCGGGCCGGGGGAGGGGCTCAGCCTCTTCGAGCCGCGCGCCGACGGCGAGGAGGCCGCCGGGCCGGACCGGGGCCCCGAGCCGCCGGCCCGCCGCCGTCGCACCCGCCGCGTCCTGCTCTGGACGCTCTCCGCGCTGCTGGTGGTGGTCCTCGGTACGGGCGGCGCGCTCTTCTGGGCGGCCGAGCACTACGCCTCCTCGGTCACCCGGATCCCGGACGCCTTCCCGACGGCGCCGGAGTCCGCCCAGCCGAGGCCCGTCCCGGCGAGCGGCCTCAACCTGCTGCTGGTCGGCCTGGACGCCCGCTCCGACGTGCCGACCACCGGCAGCCGGGCGAAGGCCCCGGTCTGGCAGGAGGGCGCGGCCCGCAGCGACACCATGATGCTGCTGCACCTGTCCGACGACGGCCGCAGCGCCTCGCTGGTCTCGCTGGCCCGCGACACCTGGGTGGACGTCCCCGGCCACGGCAAGGCCAAGCTGAACGCCGCGTACTCCTGGGGCGGCCCGGCCCTGATGACCGAGACCGTGCAGAACCTCACCGGCATCCGGATCGACCACCTCGCCGTGGTCGACTGGAACGGCTTCCGCGCCCTCACCGACGCCGTCGGCGGCGTGGACATCACCATTCCGCGCACCATCGAGGCGGCCGGCGAGGCCCGCGCCTGGGAGGCCGGGACCCATCACATGGACGGCGCCCAGGCGCTGCTGTACGTCCGCGAGCGCTACGGCCTGCCCGGCGGGGACCTCGACCGCACCAAGCGCCAGCAGAACTTCCTGCGCGCGCTGATGCTCCGGGTCATGGACTCCGGCACGCTGGCCAGTCCGTCCCGCCTCGGCGGTCTGCTGCAGTCGGTCGGCGAGGTGGTCAGCGTGGACGACCGGCTCTCCAACACCGGCCTCTTCCAGCTCGCCTGGGGCCTGCGCTCGCTGCGCGCCGACGACGTCCGCTTCATGAACGCGCCGTTCGGCGGCTTCGACACCCGCGACGGCCAGAGCGTCGTGCTGCTGGACGAGCGTCCGGCGGCGCAGCTCTGGGAGGCGATGCGCAACGACCGGATGCCGGAGTACTTCCGGGAGCACCGGGCCGGCGACACCCTCGGGACCGACGTCGACTGAACCTAGGCAGCCGCAGGTCGGAGCCCTAGGATCTACTTAACGGTAACTAACAACTGAGCGGCGAGGCAGGCATCATGGCGGGCAGCGCAGGGTCGGCGGACTTCGATCTCTTCCGGATCTCCGAGGAGCACGAGATGCTGCGTGAGGCGGTGCGTTCGCTGGCCGAGGCGAAGATCGCTCCGTTCGCGGCGG
>NZ_JBEPAA010000126.1:0-14287 GCF_040298365.1 Kitasatospora sp. NPDC001603 | reverse complement strand
GGCTACAACCTCGCCGCCCTCCCCCTCGCCGCCACCGGCCTCCTGAACCCCATGATCGCCGGCGCCACCATGGCCTTCTCCTCCGTCTTCGTGGTGGGCAACAGCCTCCGGCTCCGGACCTTCCGCTGACGCCCGCCCGCACCGCCCGGCCGCTCCCCACTCCCCGACGGGTGGGGAGCGGCCGGGCTTCCCCGCGAGCGGGCCGGGGCCAGCGGCGCGGCGGCCCCGCCGCGGCCGTCGAAAAGTGCTGGCCGCCACCGCCCGCACGCTGGCATGCTGGCCGGGTGGAGAGACCGGAGATCTGGCTGAGCTTCGCCCCCGACCTGCACGTCTTCCTCCCCGCCGGGCGGCGGGCGGAGCGGTCCGCGCTGCGGACCGACGGGGCCGCGACGCTCGGACACGTGGTGGAGTCACTCGGCGTCCCGCTCACCGAGGTCGGCGAACTGCTCGTCGACGGGCGGCCGGTGGCCGCCGCGCACATCCCCGGGGACGGCGAGCTGGTGTCGGTGCGGGCCGTCCGGAGGCCGCAGGCATCGGCCGAGCCGCCCCGGTTCCTGCTCGACGTCCACCTCGGGACGCTCGCGCGCCGGCTGCGGCTGCTGGGCGTCGACGCCGCCTACGAGAACCCGGACATCGGCGACGCCGCCCTGGCGGCCCGCTCGGCCGCCGAACAGCGCGTGCTGCTGTCGCGCGACCGCGGCCTGCTGCGCCGCCGCGAACTCTGGGCGGGCGCCTACGTCTACAGCCATCGGCCCGCCGACCAGCTGCGGGACGTGCTCTCGCGCTTCGCGCCCCCGCTCGCCCCCTGGAGCAGGTGCACCACCTGCAACGGGACGCTGCGCACCGTCGCCAAGACCTCGGTGCAGGACCAGCTCCGGGACGGCACCGAGCGGTCGTACGACGCGTTCGCGCAGTGCACCGACTGCGGGCAGGCCTACTGGCGGGGCGCCCACCACGCGACGCTCGACGCCATCGTGGCCGACGCCCTCCGCGAGTTCGGCCCCCCGGTCGCCGCCTGAGCGCCCCGGCCGCCTGAGCCCCCCTGACCTCCGACGCGCTCACCGCGGGCCGGTTCAGGGGCGCAGCAGGCCCGCGGTGAGCGCGTCGGAGGCCGGGCCGAGGAGGTGCCGGGCGTTCGGCGCGGACTCCAGGCCGCGCACCAGGGCGAGGCCGATCTCGGCGGCCTCGGCCGGCCCCACCCGCGCGGACCGGCCCGGACCGGCGGGCGCGGCGGCGTCGGCGGGCAGTCCGGCCTCGGCGAACGACTCGGTGAACGACTCGGTGAACAGCCCGGTGAGCAGGACCCGCAGCTCGGCGCCGAAGGCGGCACACGCGGGGGCGAACAACCTGGCCCCGCCGTCCAGGAGTTCGGCGGTGTGCGGGGAGTCCCCGGCGAGGGTCAGGGCGAGGTCGAGCTTGGCGGCGAGCACGCCGCGGACGCGCTCGGCGTGGGGGGCGTCCGGCGCGGCGGCGGCCCGCCGGGCCCGCGCGAGCGCCTGCCGGTGCAGGCGCTCGGCGAGCCGGCGGAAGGCGTCGTCCTTGCCCCGGACGTACTGGTAGACCGCCGATCGGGACACGCCCATGGCACCGGCGATGTCGTCCATCGTGGTGCGCCGCACGCCGTACCGGGTGAGGCAGGCGTAGGCGGCGTCGAGGACTTCGTCCAGCCGGTCGGCGGCCACGGCCGTCAGGCCAGCTTCTTCAGCAGCTCGACGGCGAGCGGGGCGGCGGAGGCCGGGTTCTGGCCGGTGACCAGGTTGCGGTCGACGACCACCTTCGGGGCCCACGGCTCGCCCTCCTGGAAGTCCACGCCCGCCGCGACCAGGCGGTCCTGGAGGAGCCACTTCGCGTTGCCGGCCAGGCCGGCCTGGGTCTCCTCGGCATTGGTGAAGCCGGTCAGCCGGTAGCCGGCGAAGGCGTTGGAGCCGTCCGGCAGCCCGGCGGCCAGCAGCGCGGCCGGTCCGTGGCAGACCACGCCGAGCGGCTTGCCGGCCGCCAGGGCGGCGACCAGCAGCCGGCCGGAGACGGGGTCGACGGCGAGGTCCTCCATCGGGCCGTGGCCGCCCGGGTAGAAGACGGCGTCGTAGTCGGCGAGGTCCACGTCCTCCAGCCGCACGGGGTGGCGCAGCTCCACGAAGGTGTCCAGCGCGGCCGCGACCTTCGCGGCGCCCTCCTCGCCGCCGTTGAACTCGGGGGCCAGGCTGCCCGAGTCGACGGTCGGGATCACCCCGCCCGGGGTGGCGACGGTGACCGTGTGGCCCGCGGCCCGGAACGCCTCGTACGGGGCGACGGCCTCGTCGGCCCAGAAGCCGGTGGGGTGCTGGGTGCCGTCGGCCAGCGTCCAGTAGGTGGCGCCGGTGAGGACGAAGAGGATCTTCGACATGCTGGGGGCTCTTCTCTGCGGGAGGGGCCGTCGGGCCCGGTGGACGGTCTGACGCCCTGGATGCACTGACGTTTCCGGTCCGGACCGTCAGTTCGGCGATGGACCCGACGATAGGCCGGGTGTCCCGGGTGTCACCAATGGCTGATCCGATGGCTGCCATAGGCATTCCAATGGGTGCCGGGGAATAGGCTTGCCGGGTGAACCGCCCCGACGCCGAGGAGTCCGCCGTGCCACCGGTGCCGTCACCGCTGCCGGCCGGGCCCGCCGACCTGAACCTGCTGCGCACCTTCCTGGCCGTCCACCGGGCCGGGTCGTTCACGGCCGCCGCCCAGGTGCTGGGCCTCTCCCAGCCCACGGTGACCACCCAGATCCGGGCGCTGGAGCGCCAGGGCGGGCGCGAGCTGTTCGAGCGGCTGCCGCGCGGGGTGGCCCCGACGCCGGTCGCCGACGAACTCGCCGCCCGGATCGCCGGTCCGCTGGACGCGCTCGCTGCCGCCACCGGCCCCGGCGCGCGCCCCGAGGCCGAGGGCGAGCCGGTCCACCTGGCCGGGCCCGCCGAACTGCTCGGCACGCTCGTCCTGCCCGCGCTCGCCCCGCTGGTCGCCGGGGGCGTGCGGCTGCGGGTGACCGCGGGCCTGACCGAGCCGCTGCTGGAGGAGCTGCGCGCGGGCCGCCACGACCTGGTCATCGCGACGAGCAGACCGCGCGGGCGCGCCCTGTCGGCCGTGCCGATGGGCGACGAGGAGTTCGTCCTGGTCGCCGCGCCGGTCTGGGCCGAGCGCCTGGGCGGGCGGCTCGCGGCCGAGGGCCCGGCCGCCCTGCACGGGGTACCGCTGGTCGCCTACGCCGAGGACCTGCCGATCGTCCGCCGCTACTGGCGCCACGTGTTCGGCCGCCGGCTCGCCTGCCGGGCCGCCCTGACCGTGCCCGACCTGCGCGGGGTGGTCGCCGCGGTGGCCGCCGGCGCGGGCTTCGCGGTCGTCCCGCGCTACCTCTGCGCGGACCGGCTGGCCGACGGCCGGCTGGTGCTGCTGGACGACCCGGAGGACCCGCCGATCAACACCGGTTACCTCGTCGAACGCCCCGGCGCCGACCCGGACGGCCGGGTGGCCCGGGTCCGGGACCACCTGCTGGCGGCCGCCCGCACCTGGTGAGGGATCGCCGGCCGCCCGGGGCCGCGTCCCTTGACAGCCGGTTCGGGTGCTGGATTACTTGGCCCGTCGAACACTGACCGAATGATCGGTCGGCGGCTGAGCTGGGCGGAGACGGCGGAGGAGACGCGATGAGCGCAGGAACGACCGGCCCGAACCCGCCGGGCGGGCGCCGGGGGGAGCCGCTCCCGGCCGAGCTGCTCGACGCCGGGGAGCGGATGACCGCCGGGGAGCTGGCCGAGCACCAGCTGCGGCAGCTGCGGGCCACCCTGCGCCACGCGTACGACCACGTCGAGCTGTACCGGCGCAAGTTCGACGCGGCCGGGGTGGCCCCCGAGGACTGCCGCACGCTCGGTGACCTCGCCCGGTTCCCCTTCACCACCAAGGCCGACCTGCGGGAGAGCTACCCCTTCGGGATGTTCGCCGTCCCGGTGGAGGAGGTCCGCCGGATCCACGCGTCCAGCGGCACCACCGGCCGGCCCACCGTGGTCGGGTACACCGAGCACGACCTCTCGGTCTGGGCCGACGTGGTGGCCCGCTCCATCCGGGCGGCCGGCGGCCGGCGCGGCCACAAGGTGCACGTCGCCTACGGGTACGGGCTGTTCACCGGCGGTCTCGGCGCCCACTACGGCGCCGAGCGGGCGGGCTGCACGGTGATCCCCGCTTCGGGCGGGATGACGGCCCGGCAGGTGCAGATCATCCAGGACTTCCGGCCCGAGATCATCATGGTCACCCCCTCCTACCTGCTCACCCTGCTCGACGAGTTCGAGAAGCAGGGCGTCGATCCGCGGAGCACCTCGCTGCGGGTCGGCATCTTCGGCGCCGAGCCGTGGACGGAGGCGATGCGCCACGAGATCGAGGAGCGGATGGACATCCACGCCGTCGACATCTACGGCCTCTCCGAGGTGATGGGCCCGGGCATCGCCCAGGAGTGCGTGGAGACCAAGGACGGGCTGCACATCTGGGAGGACCACTTCTACCCGGAGGTGGTCGACCCGCTCACCGACCGGGTGCTGCCCGACGGCGAGAGCGGCGAGATCGTGTTCACCTCGCTGACCAAGGAGGCGCTGCCGGTCGTCCGGTACCGCACCGGCGACCTCACCCGGCTGCTGCCGGGGACGGCCCGGCCCGCCTTCCGGCGGATGGCGAAGGTCACCGGCCGCTGCGACGACATGATCATCCTGCGGGGGGTGAACGTCTTCCCGACCCAGATCGAGGAGATCCTGCTGCGCACCCCCGCCGTGGCGCCGCACTTCCAGCTCCGGCTCACCCGGCAGGGCCGGCTGGACCGGATGGCGGTCCGGGTCGAGGCCCGCCCGGACGCCGCGCCCGAGCAGCGCGAGGCCGCCGCCGCGGCGATCGCCCGGGGCGTGAAGGACGGCGTCGGCGTCACCGTGGAGGTCGACGTGGTGGAGCCGTACACCCTGGAGCGTTCGGTGGGGAAGATCCGCCGGGTGGTGGACCTGCGGGAGCGGTGAGGCCGCCGGCGGCCCCGAGGGCGCCGCCGTCCGCACAGCCGCCCGTGCCGCCGTCCCGCGCCGCGCGCGAACGGGTGAGCGCTCTACGATGTGGCCATGAGCGGGAGCGTGCGGCTGTCAGGTGCACATCGGTCGCAACAGCCGGTCGGCGGGCCGCGGCCGGACGACGCGAAGCGCCCGCCCGGCGACGAGCGGCTGGAGACCGCCGCCGCCGTCCTCGCGCTGCTCGCCGACCGCACCCGGCTCGCGCTGCTGCAGCGCCTGGGCGAGGGCGAGGCCGACGTGACCACGCTGACCGAGGCGTGCGGTGCGGCGCGGCCGTCGGTCAGCCAGCACCTGGGCAAGCTCCGGCTGGCGGGCCTGGTCACCACCCGCAAGGACGGGCGGCGGGTGGTCTACGCCCTGCGGCACGGGCATCTGCGCCGGCTGGTCAACGAGGCGCTCAACGTCGCCGACCACCAGATCAGCGGGCTGCCGCCGCACGACTGAGCCACCGCACGACTGAGGGCAGCACGACTGAGCCGCCGCACCCCGCGGCCGTGGTCCCGCGCCCGGCCGGTCCGTGACGGGGGGTCGGTCACCGGAAGGTGCCCCGGTCACCGGAAAGTGCGTTCTTCTCCGCCCGCGCCTCCCGTGCCTAGGGTGAGCGGGCGATCGGCGGCGAGTGCCGCCGCGGTCCGGACGATTCGGAGCACCCATGGCCATCCTGAAGACCTACGCCCGCCTCTGGGTGGACAGCCTCGACGAGGCCCTGCCGCTGCTGCGGACGCTCACCGGCGCCGAGCCCGACCTGCGACTGGGCTTCGAGGCCGTCGAGTTGGCGGCCGTCGGGGACTTCCTGGTGATCGCCGGGACGGCCGGGGAGCGCGCCCGGTACGCGCACGCCACCGCGACCGTCGTGGTCACCGACCTGGACGAGCTCCGGGCCACCCTGCTGGCCGCCGGGGCGGTGATCACCACCCCCGAGACGCCCGCGCCGACCGGCCGCTTCCTCTACGCCCGGCACGCCGACGGCGCCGAGATCGAGTACGTGGAGTGGACGGCGGAGCTGGTCCGGCGGATCGTCCGCCCCGCGCCGTAGCGCGGGCCGCCGTCAGGCCCCGGCGTCGCCCGCCCGCTGCGGCCCGTCCGCCGCGCCCGGCCCGCCGTCCGTGCCGGGGCCGTCCGGCCCGTCGTCCGCCGGGGTCTCGGCGCGCTCCTCGGCGGCGCGGACCTGCCCGGCGAAGTCCTCCGCGTCGATCCGCTCGACCGTCGCCCCGTGCCGGGCGGCGAACTCGTCGGCGGCGGCCGGGGACGCCTCGCGGATGTCCAGCACCAGCACCGCCGCTCCGTCGGGCACCCGCGGCGAGAGCACGATCAGCCCGGCCCCGCCGGTGGCGGCGCGGCCCTCCTCGGCGGCGTTGCCGAGCGCCGCGCCGGCCGCGAACCCGAGCAGCGAGCCGATCGGCCCGCCGAGCAGCCCGATCAGGCCGCCGACCACGCCCGACCCCACCGTGGCCACCCCGGCCCCGCGCGCGTAGCCGTCCTTGGTCTCCAGCAGGCCGTCGGCGGAGCGCTCCAGGACGGCGGCCTGCCGGAGTCCGGGCAGGTGCTCGGCCTCCTCGAACGCGGGCCGGCAGGCGGACGGGTCCGGGAAGGTGAGCAGGACGACGTTGTGCTGGTCGGTCATCGCGGTCCGATCGGGTCGGGGCTGTGTTTCCTGGCCTCCCATCCTGACGGCGGGCGGGCGGGCCTGCCACAGGAATGCGGGTGTCCCCGCGGCCCCCCGCCCCGGTGCGGACGCCGGGCCGGTCCGGCGCGCGAGGATGGTGCGCATGGCGAACACGAGCGTGCGGATCAGGATCGAGGCCACCGGCCTCCCGGGGCGCAGCTGCCCCGCGGCGCCGGGGTTCCCGGGCTACCAGGACATCCATGTCGCCGTGCAACGGCGCGGCCGGCCGGGCGAGTTGCTCGACCCGCAGCCGGGCGACGCGGCCCGGGCGGCCTGGACCCTGGAGTGCACCGCGAAGCCGCTCCCGTCGGGAGTGGACCTGCTCGGCCCCTACGTCCAGGGCGGTCCGGGGGCGCGGTTCGTCTACCTCTCCTGGATCGCGAGCGGCCGCACGGACGGGGTCGCGGCCGGGCCGGAGGGCTTCACGATGTTCCGCCGGGCCAAGCTGATGCTGGCGGCGGTCGATCCGGACACCGCCGACGCGGCCGTGCGCGGCGGCACCCTGGTGGCCCGGCTCGGGCTGACCGACGTCAAGGGGCACCCGCTCTGCGCCGCCGTCCGGCCGCCGCTGGTCGCCTGGTCCGCCGGGCCGGCCGGGGCCTGACGGCCGGTGCCGGGGCGTGGCGAAGGGCCCCGCCGGGAGCGGGGCCCTTCGCCGGCCGTGCCGGGTGCGAGCGGTGCCTACTGCGTGGTGCCTACCGGTACCGCCCGGTGCCTACTGGTACTGCGTGGTGACGGTGGCGCCGTTGAAGCCCTGCTGGGCGTAGAGGCTGAAGTAGACCCAGCCGGACGGCGGGTTGGTGATCGTCAGCGTCTCGCCGTTCCCGGCGTTGGCGGACTTCGCCAGGTAGGAGCCGGTGGTGGCCCAGCTGCCGCCGTTGTAGTACAGGTCGGCGTTGCCGGAGCCGCCGGTGGTGGTGACGGTCAGCTGCTTCACGCCGGCGGGCAGGTACAGGAAGCTGTAGCTGTAGTTGCCGGTGGCGGCGGCGACGTTGTCCCGGCGGCAGTTCTTGTCGAACTGGCGGGTGTCGGCGGCGCCGCAGAGCGGGGCCCGGTCGGCGGGCAGGGTGCCGCAGTTGTCGGCCGCGCAGGCGGTCAGCCAGCTCGCG
Source organism: Kitasatospora sp. NPDC001603 (assembly GCF_040298365.1). Taxonomy (NCBI): domain Bacteria; kingdom Bacillati; phylum Actinomycetota; class Actinomycetes; order Kitasatosporales; family Streptomycetaceae; genus Kitasatospora; species Kitasatospora sp. NPDC001603. The sequence goes on along the minus strand of NZ_JBEPAA010000126.1, from coordinate 6,455 downwards.
AAGTCGGCGTCGTACCGGGTGCCGATGGTGGAGGTGAGCAGGGTGCGGGCGCCGGCCCAGTCGCCGACCCGGTACTTGGCGAGCAGCGCGTTGACGTCCTGCGGGTGCGACTGGAGCATGTACCGGACGGCCAGGTAGCCCCAGTTGTAGATCCGCGTCGAGTCGGCGTTGTCGTAGGTGGTGTCGAAGAGGGTGCTCAGCTTGTAGGTGCCCTTGCCGGCCTCGGTGATGGCGGCGGCGTAGCGCTCGCCGCGGTAGCTGTACGAGATGTACTCGGCGATGCCCTCGACCCACCAGATGGTCGGGGTGGTCATCCCGGCCTCGAAGTCACCGGCCATGTTGTAGCGGCCGTCGAGGTAGTGGGTGTACTCGTGGTTGAGGTTCCAGATCTGGAAGGCGGGGCGCAGCCAGTCGGCCTCGTGGGCGATGAAGCGGGCCTGGTTGCCGGCCGCGGCCGGGTTGCCCTCCTCGTACATGCCGCCGTTGTCGACCGCGATGTTGTACATGAGCCAGGCGTACAGCGAGTAGTTGTAGTAGTCGTCGAAGGCGACGACCTCCAGGCTGGTGTTCAGGTCGCCGGGGATCGGGCCGTTGTCCTTGATGACCTTGTGGAAGGCGGCGTCCTCGTTGACCAGGCTGGTGCAGGTGTCGGCCAGTTGCTGGGCCGTCATGTCCTGGGCGCGGATGCGCAGGTTGGCGTTGCAGGTGTGGTCGACGGTGAGCACCAGCGGGACGAGCCGCTTCGGCAGGTCACAGGTGCCGTAGACGGTGCAGTTGCCGGCGTCCTTCTTCTCGGTGAACCAGACCAGGTTCATGGTGAGCGGGCCGGTGGCGCCGACCAGCGGGTAGCGGTTGATCAGGTCCTTGACCAGGGGGCGGCCCTGGGCCCGGAGGCCGTCCACGGCGACCAGGTTGCCGAGCTGCATGCCGATCCGGGTGACGACGTCACCGCCGTTGAGCATCGCGCCGTTGCGGGTGACGAAGCCGGCCCAGGCGGTGGCGATCGACGGGTCGGCCTGGAGGGCGGCGACGAAGCCGCGGTCGCCGTGCTCCAGGTCGAAGCCGCTCTCGATGACCCACTCGACGTGCTGCACGGCGAGGTCCATCGAGGCCGGCCAGGTGCTGGTGTAGCCGGCGAGCAGCCGCTTGACGACGCCGGCGTACCGGCCGTTCTCGTGCGAGCTGTCGATCAGCGTGACGGCCTCGTTGAGGGTGGCGCCGTTGGCCTCGGTGACGTCCTGGCTGTGCGGGGCGGCGAAGAAGGCGTCCAGCGCGCCGCGGATCGAGGTCTGCAGCGGGGCGCCGTAGCCGCCGACGGAGGCGGCGTTGTTCTCCTGCACGTAGTAGCCGGCCCGCAGGAACATCACCAGCTGGCCGATCGAGGCGCTGTTGTTGCCCGCGTAGCCGGCCGAGGCGGTGCGCAGCGCGTCGGCGACGGTCACCATCTGGGCCTCGCGGAAGACCTTGCCCGCGTCCGCCCCGGTGAGGTTGAACAGCGGGTAGGTGCAGGTCACGTCGGGGAGCGCGGTGAGCTGCTGGACCAGTGCGCCGCCCGAGGCGCCGAGCACACCGGAGAGGTTGCAGTCGACGGCCGCCGGAGCCGCGGAGAGCTGCTTGGCGCTCTTGCCGTCGGCGGCCGGCGCGGCCTCGGTGGCCGGGTGGGCGGTGCTCGCCCTTCCGGTGCTCTCGGCGGCGAGCGGGCGGTCGCCGGTGCTCGCGTCGGGGGACTTGGGCACCGGGATCGCCTTCGGCGCGGCCGCCGGGGTGGCTCCGGCGGCGGCCTTGGCGGGCGCGGCCGGGCCGACCGGGGCGGCGTGGCTCTGGGGGGCGAACAGGCCGAGCGCGAGGAAGAAGGCCGCGCCGAGTGCGGGCACTCTGCGCAGGGTGGCCTTGGATATCCGGGAGGGACGCATCTGTGGGGGCCTCCAGGGCCGTTCGTGGCCGCGTTGTTGGGGACGCGACCGCCGATGTGTGACATGTAAAATGGCACATGTCGCACGGCGGCGGGAAGACCCCGGATCGGATTGCCCCCCGCCGCAACCGAAACGTTGTCAGGAGGCGGTCGGGGCAGGGGCGGCGCGGAGGGAGCGGGTCAGGCGGCTCGGGTCACCGCGAGCGGGGTGAGCGCCGCGAACTCCAGCGGGGCGGACGGGTCGATCGAGAGGTCGGCCGGCGCCGGAGCGGCGCCCGCCCGCACCAGCAGGTCGCCGATGGCGGCGACCATCGCGCCGTTGTCGGTGCACAGCCGCAGCGGCGGCACCCGCAGGGTGATCCCGGCCGAGGCGCAGCGCCGCTCGGCCAGCTCCCGGACGCGGGAGTTGGCCGCGACGCCGCCGACCACCACCAGGGTGGTGATGCCGTGGTCGGTGCAGGCGCGGACGGCCTTGCGGGTCAGCACGTCGGCGATCGCCTCCTGGAGCGCGGCGGCCGCGTCGGGGACGTTCGGCTCGCCGCCGGTGGCGCGCCGCGCCTCGACCCAGCGGGCGGCGGCGGTCTTGAGGCCGGAGAAGGAGAACGCGTACGGGTCGTCATGCGGCCCGGTGAGCGGGCGCGGCAGCCGGACGGCGCGCGGGTCGCCGTCGCGGGCGGCGCGGTCGACGGCGGGGCCGCCGGGGTAGGGCAGGCCGAGGATCCGGGCGACCTTGTCGAAGCACTCGCCGGCCGCGTCGTCCAGCGTGTCGCCGAGGTGGACGATCCGGTCCCCGGCGAGGTCGCGGACCAGCAGCAGGGAGGTGTGGCCGCCGGAGACGATCAGCACCACACAGGGGTTCGGCAGCGGCCCGCCGTCCAGTGTCGCGGCGGCGACGTGCCCGGCCAGGTGGTGGACCCCGTAGAGCGGGACGCCGAGCGAGAAGGCGTACCCCTTGGCGGCGGCCACGCCGACCTGGAGCGCGCCGGAGAGCCCGGGTCCGGCCGTCACGGCGACGGCGCCGACGTCGGCGAGGGTGAGCCCGGCCCGGTCGAGCGCCTCGCGGACCACCGGCGCCATCGCGTGCACGTGCGCGCGGGCGGCGATCTCGGGCACCACGCCGCCGAAGCGGGCGTGCTCGTCCATGCTGGACGCCACCGCCTGGCCCAGCAGGACGCCGTCGCGCACCAGACCGGCGCCGGTCTCGTCGCAGGACGATTCGATCCCCAGCACCACCGGCGATCCGGCCACCCTCGTCCACCCGACCTTCGTTGCTCCGACTAGTACTGCACTGGTTACGCAGTTGCGACCATTGTGCAATAGGTGTGGCAGGGGGTATCCCTCGGGGTGTGAGGAATATGCAGGAGCCCATGCTTCGTTTCTGCAACTGATACGCAATAGTGTGTTTCCGGCACGATCGTCATCGTTGAACTCGCCGAAAGGGGCCGTGTCCTGATGGGCACCTACACGCTTCCCGACCTGCCGTACGACTACTCCGCGCTGGAGCGGGCGATGTCCGCAGAGATCCTGGAGCTGCACCACTCGAAGCACCACGCGGCGTACGTCAAGGGCGCCAACGACACCCTGGAGCAGCTCGCCGAGGCGCGCGACAAGGAGCAGTTCGGCGGCTTGGTCGGCCTGCAGAAGACCTTCGCCTTCCACCTGTCCGGCCACGTGCTGCACTCGCTCTTCTGGGAGAACCTCTCGCCGGAGGGCGGCGACCGCCCCGAGGGCGCGCTGGCCGACGCCATCACCGAGCACTTCGGCGGCTTCGAGGCCTTCAAGAAGCAGCTCACCACCGCCACCACCGGCGTCCAGGGCTCCGGCTGGGGCATCCTCTCCTGGGAGCCGCTGGGCAAGCGCCTGATCGTCGAGCAGGTCTACGACCACCACGGCAACGTCGGCCAGGGCACCACCCCGCTGCTCGCCTTCGACGCCTGGGAGCACGCGTACTACCTGCAGTACCGCAACGTCCGCCCGGACTACGTCACCAAGCTCTGGGACGTCGTCAACTGGCAGGACGTCTCCACCCGCTTCGCGGCGGCCACCGCGGCCTGACCCGGCGCGGGCGGTGGTGCGACGGCCCCGGACCGCGTGCGGTCCGGGGCCGTCGGCCGTTCATCTGCGGGCGCCGTCCGCGATGCGGGAGGCGACGGTCAGCCGGCTCGGATCACCCGTCGAGTGCGCGTCCGCCGGCAGCCGCCTGACCGGATCCTCGACCTCGATGGTCAGCCCGCGATGGCCCGTGATCCCGTCACCCCGCCGCGTTCGTGCGTTTGGCGAGCTTCACCAGCTCCGGTGGTGCGCTTCGGCCTGCGACGAGGATGAGTTCACGGATGGTCTCCCGTGCCGCCACGTAGGCCCGGACGTTCTCCGGGGCCAGCTCCTCGGCGCGCAGCAGGCAGTCGAGGGCCTCGCCGAGGTGGCGCCTCTGCGCGTGCGCTCTTCCGAGGTCGATCAGGAGCCTGGACCTCCGCTCGGGCGAGAGTCGCCCGGCGTCGATGCGGTGGCCCAGGTCCAGGGCCTCGCCCGCGTCGCCGAGGTCGACGGCCGTCGAGACGGCCTGGATCTCGACATTGGTGGGGCCGAACTCCAGATGGAAGTCGTTGCGGTCCTCGCCGAGTCGAGCCGCGACCGCGCGGGCGTCGTCGAGTTCGTTCCGTGCCCGGTCGCGTTGGCCGGCGCGAGCCGCGGCCAACGCGAGAACCAGGTGGAGAGCGCCGAGTACGGAGAGCGCCTCCGGCGGCGGGTCGGTTGTCGAGACGTATGACCGCAGGGCGGCCACCGCACCTCCGGCTGCGTGTTCTGCCTGGTCCAGTCGCTGTAGCCGGACGAACGCGTGGGCCAGCCGATAGATGCCGGCGAACACGTGCAGGGGCTGCCCGGACTTCTCGGCCGCTTGGACGGCTCGATCGGCTGCCACCCACGCCGCATCGGCTTCGTCCTGGCGGACGAACGCGGCTGCGACAGCCTGGTAGGCCTGGCTGAGGAGGATGTGGACCGCTGGGCGTGCTGCCGGGGCCACCGTCCGTGATGCCCTTTCCAGTCGTGGCATGACATCGGCGATGGCCGTACTCAACTCGGCGAATCGCGCGCTGTGTGTCAGGTCCCAGAGGTCCTGGACGGCGACGGTGAGCTCGTCGAGGTCGGGATCTTCCGGCAGGACGCTCTCACCGAGCAGCAGATCGAGAGCTGGATGCCCCGAGAGCGACAGCCGCACCAGGTCAAGGTCGTTGGACCGGTCCCCGGTCGAGAGCGCGGGTGCAGCGGGCGAGGGCGCCTCGGGCCGCAGCGTCTGAACGGACACGCCGAGGCCGTTCGCCAGCAACTGGAGGACGTCGAGGCGGACTACCGGCTGAACACCCCGCTCGACCTGCGACACCCAGCTGGCGGTTCGGCTGATGGCAGCGGCGAGTTGTTCCTGCTTCAGTCCGCGACTCTTACGGAGCTGGGCGACCCGGGCGCCGAAGGCCCGCCGCTCCTCAGGGCTCACCGGGCGGCCGGGTCGCCGGACGAGCCCTTGCCGGCGATCTCGTCCAGGAACGTGACCTCGAACGATTCGAGGTACTGGCCACGCTCTGCCAGGAACCGGCGGACGTGCGGTTGGCGTTCATGCGCCTCGAACGCTTCGCGGTCGGCGTACAGCTCGTAGAAGACTCGAACGTGTGGTTCCTCCGGCACCGCGTGGTTGACGTAGACGAGGGTGCCGGGCTCCTCGGAACGAATCCCTTCGAGCGCCTCCCCCGCCAGCTCGTCGAAGGCCTGGGCCGCCGCCGCGTCGCGAGCGACGAAGCGCACAACAAGACCGAATCCCATGGAACTCCCCTTCCTGTATCGGCTGAGTCTTGCACGACTCGATGAAGGACTGCGAGTAGCAGGTCTTCTTGACTCGCAGATTCTCTGTGACTACTTTGGGTCGCGACTCAGTTGCTGAGTGCGACTGATGGAGTTTCTTCTCGCCGTCGTCCACCGGCGGCCACTACCCCGTGGGTGGATCGGAGGGCCGTTGGCGCTCCGATCCACCCGGAGCGATGGAGGAGCAACGGGGTGGAACATGATCGTCAGTCCGCTCGGCACCGCGCGGTTTCCGGTTCCGTTGGAGTGGGGTGTACCGCCGGGGGTGGAGGCGGTACCGGCGGCGCGGCGGATGGTGATGGCGATCGTGCGTGACTGGGGTGTGCCGCTCCCACCCGATGCGCTCCAGGACGTGGAACTCTGTGCGAGCGAGGTGATCGCGAACGCGCTGGTGCACACCGCGGAGCGCTGCGTGGTGACCGTCCGGCGTCGTGCCGGACGGTTGCGGGTGGAGGTCGCCGATGGGTCCGTGGTGCTCCCGCGACAGGAGCGTGACGCCGAATCGTGCGGTGGGCGCGGACTGTTGTTGGTGGAGGCGTTGGCGCACGCCTGGGGGTGGCAGCCGGTGGGCGCGGGCAAGGTGGTCTGGTTCGAGTTCCTGGAGAGTCGTGAAGCGCCGTGCCCCACCCGCGGGTGGGCGGCGCCGTCCAGCACCGCGGCGGGCTCGGCCTTCGGGAACGCCGGGCCGTCC
>NZ_JBEPAA010000125.1:0-14306 GCF_040298365.1 Kitasatospora sp. NPDC001603 | reverse complement strand
ACGGCGGCCGGGGGCTGTACTTCTTCGACCCGGCCGGCCACGGCATGGAGATCATCACCCGCCCCTACGGCAACCGCTAGACGTCGGCCCCGTGCGAGTCTCCGAGCGGACGGCCCCGGACGGGCCCCGGCTTGGACGAAGCCGCCTATTGCCGGGCCGGACGGCAGCCGCCAGCATGGCGCCATGACCACCACCGCTGCGCCCCTGGTACGACGGCTGGCCGCGGAGGCGGTCGGTACGGCCGCGCTCGCCGCCGTCGTGGTCGGCTCGGGCATCCAGGCCGCCGCGCTGAGCCAGGACGGCGGGGTCCGGTTCCTGGCCAACGTCGGTGCCTCCGCGCTGGCCCTGGCCGTCCTGATCGAGCTGTTCGGCCCGCTCTCCGGCGGGCACTTCAACCCGCTGGTGACGGCCGGCGCGTGGTGGGCCGGCCGGCGCGACGGCAGCGGGCCGACGCTGCCCGAACTCGGCGGGTACGCCGCCGCGCAGCTGGCCGGCGCGGTCGCCGGGACGGGCCTGGCCAACGCGATGTTCGGGCGGCCGTTCGTCGAGCCCTCCGGACACGGCCGGGACGGCGGAGCGCTCTGGCTCGGCGAGGCGGTGGCCACCGGGACGCTGCTGCTGGTGGTCGCCGGGCTGACCGGCAGCGGACGCGGCCGCCTGGTGCCCGCCGCGGTCGGTCTCTGGGTCGCGGCGGCCTGCTGGGCCACCTCCTCCGGCGGGTTCGCCAATCCGGCGGTGACCCTGGGACGGGCGCTGACCGACAGCTACACCGGGATCGCGCCCGGCTCCGTCCCCGGCTTCGTGCTCGCCCAACTGGCCGGGGCGGTGGCCGCGCTGGCGCTGGGCGCGGTGCTGTTCACCCGCTCCGGACCGGTCCGGAGCGAGTCCGTGCCGGACGACGCGCGGGAGCTCGTCGCGGGCCGGTCCGCCGCGACCGGCTGAACCGCCGGCCGGCACCCGAGCACCCACCGCCGTTCAGCCCACGGCCCCACCGCCGTTCAGCCCACGGCACCCGCGGGCACGCGCTCGCGGCGCCGGGCGGCCCTGCCCCCGGTGTCTCCCCCGGGGCGCGGCCGGCGGCCCCGCCGGGTGGGCCAGAGCAGCACGTACGCGGCCGACAGCACCACGAAGGCCAGCCGGACGAAGCCGCGCGCCGAGTCGGAGGGGATCAGCAGCGTGCCGCCGTACAGCGCGGCCAGCGCGATCCAGCTCCACCACGGCACCAGCCGCTGCTGGCCGACCGCGTCCCAGAGCAGGGTGCCGAGCAGGATCGAGGCCGTGTAGTAGGTGTAGACGCTGGGGTCGAACAGGATCCGGGCGTCCGCGCCCAGCAGGACGACGGCCGGCCACCGGCCGCGCCACACCGCGATGCTGCCCAGCGCGAGGCCCAGGCCGAACTGCAGCGGCCGGTCCCACCACGGCGTGGTCGGGTCGGTCACCCCGAACCACCGCAGCGCCGAGGCCGGCTGGTTGGGGATGGTGAACTTGGCGGCCGCCACCGTGTCCAGGTCGCCCAGGTAGAACGGCAGCCAGGCGACGGCCACCAGCCCGGCGAACCACAGCGCCGTGCGCAGCCAGGCCGGCCGGGGCAGCGCCAGGATCAGCGGGGCGAAGGCCAGCGCCCAGGGCTTGGAGTCCACCGCCAGCGCCAGGTAGACGGCGACCTGGACGGCCCGGCCCCGGCTGAGCGCGTGCGCGGCGAGGGTGGTGAAGAAGAGTGCCAGCACGTCGTCCAGGTGCGCGAAGCGGACCGAGACCTCCACCCACATCGGGATGAACGCCAGCCCGGCGACCAGCAGCCGCTGCTGCAGCCGGCGGTGGTTGGTGCCGGTGCCCAGGTAGTACCAGGCGGCGGTGCGGCCGACCAGGACGAGCATCACCAGGCCGAGCCCGGCCATCGCGGCCTCGGCCACCAGCTGGCCGGTGTGCGCGGGGAACGGGCTGAAGAGCCGGGCGACGGCCAGGCTGACCGGACCGATCTGCAGTTCGGGGTGGTGGGCGTAGAGCGCGAGCCCGCCGTCGGTCTGGCCGCTGAAGAGCAGCTCCTCGCCCTGACGCAGGTAGTGCCAGGAGAAGCCGCCGCTGGGCTCGACCAGCAGGAACCAGAGGACCGTCCAGGCGACCAGCAGGACGTGGTGTCTGCGCACCGGCAGACCGGCGATCCGGCCGGTGGCGGCCTCGTAGTCGGTGGTGGACCGTGCCGACCGTGCTCCCCGCACCCCTGTACCTCTCCCGCGCCGAGCCCCCCTTCGGCCGGTCATCCTATGTGACCCGACGGAAACGACCGCGCCCCTGGGGTGTCCCTGGCAGGACACCCCAGGGGCGCGGTCGTCGGCCGGGCCGGGCGGACCCGGCGGTGCCGGGGCCCGGCGGGCCGGATGCCCGGGCTCGGCCCGGGCCGGGGTCAGCCCTGCTGGGCGGCCTTGCGGCGGCGGAGCAGTACGAGGGTGCCGGCGCCGACCGCGAGGACGGCGCCACCGGCGATGGCGATGCCGGTGGTGTCGTCACCGCCACCGGTCTGGGCCAGTGCCTTGTCGGCGTTGTCGGCCGCGTTCTTGGCCTTGGCGACGGCGGCCGGGGTGAGCTTCGGCGGCGTCACGGTCGGCACGGTCACCGGGAAGTCGATCGGCTCCTGGGCGCCGGTGCCGCCGGTGGACGGGGCGGAGGTGGTCGCACCGGTCGGCTGCGCGCTCGCCGAGGACGACGGGCTGGTCGACGCCGACGGGCTGGTCGACGCCGACGGGCTGGTCGACGCCGAGGTGGTGGCGGTGGGCGTCGCGGTGGCGGTGGCCGTGGGCGTCGCCGTGGCGGTCGCGGTGGGCGTGGCCGTGGCGGTCGCCGTGGGCGTCGCCGTAGCGGTCGCGGTGGGCGTCGCGGTGGCGGTGGCCGAGGGCGAGTGGCTGGGCGAGTGGCTCGGCGACTGGCTCGGCGACTGGCTCGGCGAGTGGCTCGGCGAGTGGCTGGGCGACGGGCTGCCGGTCGGCTTGCCGGTGGTCTGGCTGGCGGTCGGGCTCGGCTTGCCGCCCCCGGCCTTGATGGTGAAGCCGGCGCCGGTGATGCCGTCGCAGCTGAAGTGGCCGTTGCCGACGGGCTCGTGGGACTGGTCGTCGAGCTGCTCGGAGAAGACGACCGGCACCACGCCGGCCTTGCCGAGCGGGGCGTCCTTGGTGAACGAGGCGCGGACCTTGATGGAGACGTCCTTGCCGCGGTTCACCGCGAGCATCGCGTCGTCGGAGTCGGCCCCGCCGAGCAGGATGAGCACCGCGTCGTCGTCGGAGTCCCCGCCGCCGGGGGCGACCGAGCCGGGCAGCCAGGCGCCGCCGGGCAGCTGGTACTCGACCTTGAGGTCGCCGGCCTCCAGGCTGCCCGCGCGGTTCTTGAACTTGAGCAGCGGGTAGAACACGAAGTCGTGCCGGGTCGAGTTGTCGATCCGGAAGGTGAACTCCCGGGCGTCGCCGCCCGCGATGAAGGTGTCCGGCACCCCGCGCACGGAGAGGTCCAGGCTCTGGCGCGAGGACTTGTCGGCCTGCGGTGCCGCGGTGGCGGACGGGGAGCCGGTGGTGCCGACGGCGACGGCGCCCTGGGCACCGGCCAGCACCATCGAAGAGGCGAGGGCGGCGGCACCGGCGAGGGCGAAGCTGCGACGTATGGACATGGGCAAGGAAGACCTCACGGATGAGTCCGGGCGTGGCCCGGGAGCGCGGAAGGACTGGGTTGTCCGAACTGTGGTCCCCCCACGAAGCTGAAAGTCCGACGGAGACTACCGAAAGATCCAGCCAGATCGTAAGGCGGGTGCCACCCTTCGTGCACCACCCTGACCGGATACTGTCCGATTGGCCCAACTCCGTCACTCGGTAAGGCTTTTGTGCCCTACCGTCAGATGACCGCAGGGTGACCGGTACACGTCCGGAGCACCGCGTCCGACGGCGCCGCACTGGCGGGAAACCGCCGTCGGGCGGCCCTGCTCCCACGGACCGCCGCCGGAGCCGACCGGTCGGGCCTCCCCGCCCTCGTCGGAGAGGTCCGGCCGGTGGGTGGGCGTCAGCCCGCGAAGAAGGACTTGGCGGCGACCAGCGCCCGCTCGTCGTTCAGCACGTCGCCCGGCCGGGTGCCGTTGCCGAGCAGCGCGCCGCCCCAGCGCATGCCCATGTAGTCGGCGCAGAGCCGCAGGGTGGCGATCAGCGGGTCCGCCTTGTCCGGCTCGGTGGCCAGGGCGGTGACGGCCCAGATGGTGCCGCCGGAGAGCCGGGCGCGGAAGTCCGCCCCGGGCGCCCGCAGCCAGGCGGACCAGTGGTCGAGGTAGAGCTTGGCGCTGGTCGGCAGCGAGTACCAGTACACCGGGGCGACGAAGACCAGGTCGGTCGCGGCCAGGGTGGCGTCCAACAGGGTGCGTTCGTGGCCGGCCGGCTCGGGGAAGCCGCCGTCCTCACTGTGCCGGCGGTCCTCGAAGGGGGGCAGCGGGTGCTCGCTCAGCCGCAGCCACCGCTGCTCGGCACCGGGCGGCAGACTCGCCCCCGCGGCCAGCCGGGCCAGCTGTTCGGAGTTGCCGTCCGGGCGCGAACTGGCGTTCAGGAAGAGGAACGAACGCGGCGCAGCGGCGCCGGCGGTGTGCTCGGACATCAGGACCCCCGTGCGGATGGCGACAGAAGGCCCGAGCGTACGACAGCCCTCCGACGAGCCCGGCGGCGACTACTCCGGCAGGCCCGCCCGGCGGCGGGCGACGGCCGCGACGGCCGCCCAGTCCTTCTCGCCGTCACCGTGCGCCAGGGCGTCGAGGAAGGCGTCCCGCAGCGCGCTGCCGAAGGGCAGCGGCACGTGCGCCGCGGCGCCGGCGGTCAGCGCGAGATCGACGTCCTTGAGACCCAGCGGAAGCTTGAAACCGGCCGGTTCGTACCGGCGCTCGGCGACCATCGCCCCGTAACCGGAGTAGACCGGCCCGGGGAAGAGCGTGGCGGTGAGCATCTCGACCAGATCGGTCGGGCGGACGCCGTTGGCCTCGGCCAGGCTGCACGCCTCGGCCATCGACTCGATCGCGCAGGCCAGCAGGAAGTTGGCGCTGATCTTGGCGGTGTTGGCCTGGCGCGGGTGGTCGCCGAAGTGCCACGTCCGCCGCCCCATCGCGGCGAGCAGCGGTTCGGCCAGGGCGAGCGCCTCCGGGGCCCCGGCGGCCAGGATGTTCAGCTCGCCGGCCGCCGCCACCGGGGGCCGGCCGAGGACCGGCGCGGCGACGTAGCCGATGCCGTGCTCGGCGTGCAGGGCCTCGGCCCGCTCCGCGAGCGCCACCGAGACCGTGGCCATGTTGACGTGCAGGGTGGCCCGGGCGCCGGCCAGCAGGGCCGGATCGAGCAGCAGCCGCTCGAACGCGGCGTCGTCGGCGAGCATGGAGACCACCGCCTCGGCGGCGAACGCACCGGCCGGCCCGTCGGCCGCCTCGGCGCCCCGGTCGACCAGCGCGGCCACCGGCCCGGGCGAGCGGTTCCAGACCCGCACCCGGTACCCGGCCCGCAGCAGGCTGGCGGCCATGCCCTGCCCCATCGCGCCGAGCCCCACGAAGCCGACCGTCGTCACTGCCATCGCCCACTCCCGTCGTCGCCGCCCGGCGGACCGCGCCACGGACCGCCGGGCCGGAGCCACCGGTACGGCGAACCGGGCACGTCGAAGCGGGCGGGCCGGTCCGACAATGCCGTCGGACCACGATCCATGCCGTCCCGACTGTACGTCAGCCCGTCGCCCCGGCCGTGCTCAGGCGCACGCGTGCTCCGGCAACCGGGCCCGGCCCGACTCCAGTTCGGCGACGACCCGGTGGCGCAGCAGTTCGTACTGGGCCTGGAGCCGGCCCGGGCGCTGCGGGCGGGCGACCGGCCGGCCGGGGCCGACCCGCTCGTCGGGGCCGAACTGCTCGCGGGTGAGGTCGATCTCGAAGCCGGTCGCGAACCGGTTCCACCAGTGCAGGTCCGTCCGGACACCGCCGACGTGCACCTCGCCCATCATGAGCTCGCCGCCGAGCAGGTCGTGCAGGACCATCGCGGTGACCCCGCACTGGCCGCGGGCGGGATTGTCGGGATGCCAGTGGGCCAGGTCCTCGGGCGCACAGGTGTCGACACCCCAGGAGGAGCGGATCGCACGTTCGATGTCGTTGAGGGTCCACGCCGTCATAGCGGGAAGCCTGCCACGCCCCACTGACAGCGGCACGGGCTTTTCAGTGGGCCACCCCGTGTTCTGCGGTGACCTTCTCGATCTTCACCCGTACGAGCAGCTCGCCGGGGACGCCGTTACGGGCGCCGTACTGCTCGGCGAGTTCCTCGCCCATGTACCGGGCGGCGATCCGGGTGGCCCAGTCGCGCACCTCGGGCAGATCGTCGCTCAGCCGGGCGGTGCCCTGGACGAGGGCGTAGGAGAAGGGCGGCCGGTCGTCGTCCACGCAGAGCATCACCCGGCCGTCGCGGGCCAGCGTGCGGCCCTTCACCGTGCCGGCGCCGGTGTTGAACACGATCTCGTCGCCGTCCAGCAGGAACCAGACCGGCGCGACGTGCGGGCGACCGTCGGCCCGGGTGGTGGCGATCTTGGCGGTACGGGTGCCGGCGGCGAGGAAGGCGCGCCACTCGGTCTCGGTCATGTGAGGCATGCGCCCATCCTGACCGCTGCGGTGCTCCGGCGCACCGGGTTCCCGGGGTGACCGGGGTGACCGGGTGACCGGGTTCCCGGGTTCCGGGGCGGATGTGCCGGGCGCGGGCGGGCGGCGGGCAGCGGCGCGCGGGCATGCCGGCGCACCGGAGCGGTCGGGGGTCCGCTCCGGTGCACCGCGTCGCGTCGGGCGTGCGCGCCCGCCGGGCGCTACTTGCCGAGCGCCGCGACGCCCGCCTGGGCGAACTGCTCGTCCAGGTCGCCGCTGGGCGCGCCCGCGACGCCGATGCCCGCGATCGGCGCGCCCTTGGCCTGCACCGGGGCGCCGCCGGCCAGGAACAGCGTGCCCGGGATGTCCTTGAGGTTCGGCGCCTGCGCCAGCCGCTTGGCCAGCTCGGAGGTCGGCGCGTTCCAGGAGACCGCCGTGAACGCCTTGCGCTCGGCGGACTCCGGCGACTGCGGGCCGGCGCCGTCACCCTTGAGCAGCACCCGGGTGATGCCGTCGCGGTCCACCACCGCGACCGTGACGTGCTGGCCGGCCTTGGTGGCCGCGTCCAGGGTGGCCTGGGCGGCCTTGGTGGCGGCCTCGATGGTCAGGCCGGTGGTCTGGGTGAGGTTCTTGTTCTGGGTGTCGGCCTTCACCGCGGCGGCGGCCGGGGCCTCGGTGGTGTCCGCACTGGCCGAGACGGCGCCGACGGTGGCGGTGGCCAGCGCGGCGGCGGCGACGGTACCGGTCAGCACACGGGTACGCAGGGAGGTCTTCTTCATGGTCGGGCTCCTCGTCGGATCGGTCGGTGCCACGGCCGGGATCTGGGGGCCAGGTCGGGCTCGGCGGCTTCGGTACCGATCCTCCGGCCGCCGGGCCCCCGGGCACATCGACGGTCCGGCGGCCGCTCGCGCGCAGGATGGAGGACGGTCCCGTCAACCGATCGGCTGATGCGCGGCCCGGTCGGACGGGTCACCATCGAGGGATCGGACCAGGTCAGCGCGGTGGGCCGGAGTGCCGACCGCAGAGAGCCGCCCGCAGAGCGGCGACCGCAGAGTGGAAGGAGCCGCCCCGTGCCGCAGGACCGTCCCGCCGGCGGCGAACCGGCCACCGGCGCCACCGCCCCGGCCCCCGCGGGCCCGGCGGCAACCCCCGACCCGGCGGTCCCGACGAACCCGCCGGGACCGGCGAACCCGCCCGACCCGGCGGACCTCTCCGGCCCCGGGGCCGACAACCCGGACGACGGCCGGCTGGCCGTCCTGCTCGACTCCGCCTTCCTGCTGCTGCTCGCCACCTCGCTCAGCCGCTACCTCAGCCACCACCCCGGCAACCCCCGCATCCCCTGGGTGATCGGCCTCGGCCTCGCCCTGGCCGTCGCCCAGCCGGTCGGCTCCTGGCTGGCCCACCGCCGCCCGCCCGCCCCCGGGCGCCGGCGCAGGCTCTGGCCGCTGGCCCTGGTGGTCGCCCTCTGGGTCGTCCTGGTGCTGGTCGCGCCGAGCTTCGCCTGGTGCGCCGTCCCGCTGGTCTACACCGCCCTGCGCACGCTGCCCGCCCGGGCGGCGATCCCGCTGGTGGCCGCGCTCACCCTGCTGGTGGTGATCGGCGAGGTCCGGCTGCCGGGCGGGGTGGACGCCAACCTGGTGCTGCTGCCGCCAGCCGTGGCGGCGCTCGCCACCGCCGTCTTCCTGTACATGGAACGGCAGGCCGAGCGGCAGCGGGCGCTGATCGCGGACCTCGTCCGCACCCGGCGCGAACTCGCCGCCACCGAGCGCCGGGAGGGCACTCTGGCCGAGCGCGAACGGCTGGCCATGGAGATCCACGACACCCTGGCGCAGGGGTTGTCCAGCCAGCAGATGCTGCTGCAGGCCGCCGACCGCACCTGGGAGGCCGACCCGGCGACCGCCCGCACCCATGTCCGGACCGCCGCCGAGGTGGCGGCCCGCAACCTCGCCGAGGCCCGCCGCTTCGTCCACGACCTCGCGCCCGCCGAACTCGCCGACGGGCGCACCCTCGACCAGGCGCTGCGCTCGCTCGCCGAGCGGGAGTCCGCCGAGAGCGGGCTGCCGGTCCGGTTCCACCTGGACGGCGCCCCGGTGCCGCTGCCCGCCGCCGCGCAGTCCGCGCTGCTGCGGATCGCCCAGGGCGCGCTGGCCAACGTCCGGGAGCACGCCGGGGCCTCGGCCGCCGCGCTGACCCTGTCCTTCCTCGGCGACCAGGCCGTCCTGGACGTCGCCGACGACGGCCGGGGTTTCCGGCCCGCCCGGCCGGGCGGCGGCTCCGGCGCGCCGGAGCCCGGCAGCGGCGGGCGCGGTCACGGTCTGCCCGCGATGCGGGCGCGGCTCCGCCAGCTCGGTGGCACGCTGACCGTCGAGAGCACCCCCGGCGAGGGCACCGTCGTCTCCGCCGCGATCCCGCTGGAGCCCCGACGAATCCCCCTGGAGCCCCGATGAGCACCGCCCCCTCGACCCCGCCGGTGCGGCTGCTGGTCTGCGACGACCACGCCGTGGTCCGGGCCGGCCTGCTGGCGCTGCTGGCCAGCGCCGGTGACATCGAGGTGGTCGGCGAGGCGAGCACCGGCGAGGAGGCGGTCGCCCTGGCCGGTGCGCTGGCGCCGCAGGTCGTGCTGATGGACCTCCAGCTCGGCGAGGGGATCGACGGCGTCGAGGCCACCCGGCGGATCACCGCCGCACCGGGCGCGCCGCACGTCCTGGTCCTCACCACCTACGACACCGACGCCGACATCACCCGGGCGATCGGGGCGGGCGCCACCGGCTACCTGCTGAAGGCCGAACGGCCCGAGGAGCTGTTCGCGGCGGTGCACGCGGCCGCGCGCGGCCGGACCGTGCTGTCACCGCCGGTCGCCTCCCGGGTGATGGCTCAGATGCGGGCCCCCGTACCGCAGTTGACCGAGCGTGAGCAGGAGATCCTGGCGCAGCTCGGACAGGGGCTCGGCAACCGGGAGATCGCCCGGGCGCTGTTCATCAGCGAAGCCACCGTGAAGACCCATCTGGGCCGGATCTACGACAAGTTGGGCGTGGACACCAGGGCCGGCGCGGTGGCCGTGGCCAAGGAGCGCCGGCTGCTGCGCTGAGCGCCCGTCCGGTGCCGCTGCGTGCCCGTCCCGCCCCGGAGTGTCGGATTCCGCGCCGCCGGGTGCCCCGCTCCCGAGTGTCGGATTCCCGGCCCCGGGAGCCTCGCCCCGGGCCCTCCGTTCGCCCGGACGGGTGAGGCAGGAGACCCTGGCCACCCTCCTCCGACACCGTTTCCTTACGCACCCGGAGCACCCGCGCCGGAGTCGGCACGCCCCGGCACCCGGCCGCTGACGGCGCACCGCCCACCTGCGTCCCACCCTCGGCCCGGCCTCGGGCTGCCCGAACACGCCCGCCGGAATGTGGATGTTTCGTGGAACTCTCTATTGACAAACCAACCACTCGGTTTGTTAGCGTGGAGATCAACGACGCCTCCGGTGGTGGGGCCTCGCCGGGGTCTGTGCGAACCATCCTCGCCGGAGGGTGGCTGCCAGGGGGGTGCGGCGGGGGACCGGAGAGTCGGGGGGTACGGCGCGCCGATGCCGTGTGCGGAGAAGGCGCGGAGCGAGTCCGGGGGGACTCGCTCCGCGCCTTCTCAACACCCACCGTCCCAGGTCAGCCCAGGTCAGCCCAGGGCGCTCCAGAACGGACAGCGGATCTCCGGCAGTGCCGCCGATCCGCCTACCGCGTACGGGACTTCGGGACCGCCGGGCGCGCCCCGCACCGGCTCCGAACGGGCCACCCCCGGCGAGGTCGCGGTCAGCCGGGCCTCGCCCAGGACACCGAACTCCAGCGCCAGCCGGTAGCCGTCCGGCGTGACCGCGGCGACTCCGGGCAGCTCGCGACAGGCGTTCACCGAGGTGATGGTCCAGCCGCGCCGCCGCCACCCCGCCTCCACCATGGCCGGCAACTCGCCCCGCCGGGCGCCCGAGATGATCGTGACGATGTCCCGGCCGCGGCCGACGTACCACTGGACGCCGCCGTCGGCCGGTCCGGAGCCCGGCGGCGGCAGCCGCGCACCCGCGCGGGGCGCGGCGTACCGCCAGGACAGCGCCGGCCGGACGGCGTCCAGCGTCCGCTGCAGCAGCCACTCACAGCGTTCGCCGGCGGCCGCCTGGTCCACGACCGTCCGCGCGGGCCGCGCGAACGGCCCGGCGGGCTCCGGGCACCGGGGACCGGCCGGGTTCTCGACGTTCACTTCGGTTCCACCTGACTGCACCGGGCCCTCCGCGCTTCTCCCGGTGTTCGGCCCGGGAAGGGATTGCGTCACTCCGTGGACGGCGTGCCGAACCGGCACAGTTCCCCGCCCCGCCCGACACGCCGGACCGGCCCGGGCGACCGCCCTGCCCGGCCGCGCCGAACCGGCACCGGACACCTCGTGGCCTTCGAGCAGTCCGAGGCCTTCACCACCACGGTCCGCACCTTCCTCGCCGCCGCGCGACCCGGCAGTGACCTGCGTCACATTCACGGCCGCCGCCGTCACATTCCCGGCGTCCGATCCGCTCAGAGGGTGTCGCGAACGAACGCCACCCCTCACAGACAGGAGGCAGCCGCAGATGAAGCTCACCATCCTCGCCGCCACCGGCGGCATCGGACGACACCTGCTCACCCAGGCCGTCGCGGCCGGCCACGACGTCACCGTCGTGGTCCGCACCCCGGCCAGGCTGGCCGACCCGGCCGGGAGCGGCCGCGCCCCGGCCGGCGTCCGGGTCGTCCGCGCCGATCTGGCCGTCGCCGAGCCGGCCGAACTGCAATCCGCGGTCGCCGGCTCGGACGCCGTCCTCTCCGGCCTCGGCGCCCGGTCCAGCGCCGAGGCCGGTGTCGCCTGGCGCGGCACCCGGGCGGTCATCACCGCGATGCGCGAGGTGGGCGCCCGGCGCCTGATCGTGGTCAGCGCGGCCCCGATCGGTGCCGTCCCCTCCCCCGCCCGCCCGCGGCCGCCCCGGCACGACCCGGGCGACGGCTTCTTCATGCGCCACCTCGCCGCCCCGCTCACCCGGGCGGCCCTGCGCACGCACTACGCCGACCTGGCCCGGATGGAGGACGAGATCCGCGCCGGCGGGCTGGACTGGACGATCGTCCGCCCGCCCCGGCTCACCGACCGGCCGCTCACCCGGGACTACCGGACGGCGTACGGGCGCAACCTCCGCCGCGGCCTGTCGGTCGCCCGCGCCGATGTCGCCCACTGCATGCTCGGCCTGGTCGACCGGCCCGATTCGGTCCACCGGACCGTCGGCATCGCCGACTGACCGGGGCCCCACCCCTGTTCCCGACCCATCGTCAGACCCCCGGCCGAACTCCGCCGACCGCTCCGGCCGGCGGGCCCACGACGGATTGCGACGGCGCGCCCGATGAACGACAACGACTTCCTGGCCCGGCGGTTCGAGCAGCACCGCCCCCATCTGCGGTCGGTGGCCTACCGGATGCTCGGCTCCCTGAGCGAGGCCGAGGACGCCGTCCAGGAGACCTGGTTCCGGCTCAGCCGCTCCGACGCCTCCCGCGTCGACAACCTGCCCGGCTGGCTGACCACCGTCGTCGGCCGGGTCTGCCTGGACCTGCTCCGCTCCCGCACCGCCCGGCGCGAGGCCCCGCTGGACACCCATGTGCCCGACCCGGTGATCGCACGCGCGGACACCGCCGACCCCGAACAGGCCGCGCTGCTGGCCGACTCGGTGGGCCTGGCCATGCTGGTGGTGCTGGACACCCTGCCGCCGGCCGAACGGCTCGCCTTCGTCCTGCACGACATGTTCGCGGTGCCGTTCGAGGAGCTCGCCCCGATCGTCGACCGCACCCCGGCCGCCACCCGCCAGCTCGCCAGCCGGGCCCGCCGCCGGGTCCGGGGCGCGGCCGCCCCGGAGACCGACCTCACCCGCCAGCGGGTCGTCGTCGACGCCTTCCTCGCGGCCTCCCGCAGCGGTGACTTCGACGCCCTGGTCGCCCTGCTCGACCCGGACATCACCCTGCGCGCCGACGTCGGCGCCACCGGGGCCGGCGGCTTCCCCGGCATCCAGCACCTCGTCCACGGCGCGCCCGACGTCGCCCGGCAGGCGCTGCTCTTCCGCGGTCTGGCACCCTTCGCCCGCCCGGCCCTGATCAACGGCGCGCTCGGCCTGGTCACCGCCCCCGACGGCCGGCTCTTCTCCGTCCTGGCGCTGACCGTCGTGAACGACCGCATCACCGAGATCAACCTGCTCGCCGACCCCGACCGCCTTCGCGACCTCCCCGTCCCGCCGCTCTGAGCGGGGCCACCGGAGGAAGAGCAGGAGCAGGAGCAGCAGGAAGAGCAACAGGAAAGAGCAGCACACTTCACCGTCGCCCGCAAGACCCGTGACAGAACGTCCGATAATCGATCCTGTCGGGAACAGGAACTGATCGGTCGTCAGTTCACGGAGAGAGCGGGCCCACTCGTACCGCCAGCCCCGTTCGACCCGAATGAACGACCAGGAGACGATCGTGCGCATACTCTTCACCGGCCCGGCCGCGCCCAGCCACCTCTTCCCGATGGTGCCGACCGCGCAGGCCCTGCGCGCAGCCGGACACGAGGTCCTGTTCGCCAGCCCGAAGCCGATGGACCAGCTCCGGCAGGCCGGCTTCCCGATAGCCGAGATCGGCGACGGCCGGCCACTCCGGGAGGCCTTCGAGGAGGCCACCGGCGAGGAGGCCCGGTACTCCAGGCCGGACCTGGACCAGGACCAGATCTTCGACATGGCCGCCGCCGCCTTCGCCCACGCCTCCCGCTCCACCGTGGACGACCTGCTCGCCGTCGCCGGCGCGTGGGAGCCCGACCTGCTGATCCACGACTCCTGCCTGGCCTCCGCCCAGCTGGTCGCGGCCAAGCTCAAGATCCCGGCGGCGCTCCAGAACTTCGGCCTCACCTCCGGCCTCGACCTGGCCGGCCGGCTGGCCACCCACTTCACCGACGTCTACGAGGCGCACGGCGTGGCCGGCCCCGCCGAGACCACCCCGCTGGACATCGTCCCGGCCTCGCTCGGCGGCGACGGGGGCGGCCTGCGGATGCGCTACCTCCCCTACAACGGCGGCGGTGTCGTCCCCGGCGACCTGCTGCGCCGCGGCACCCGGCCGCGGGTCGCCGTCACCCTGGGCACCGTGGTCGCCGAGATGGACGGCGTGCACGCCATCAGCCGGCTGATCGAGGCCGCCGCCGGGGTCGACGCCGAGTTCCTGCTCGCCGTCGGCGAGGCCGACCTCAGCCACCTCGGTCCGCTCCCGGCCAACGTCCGCCCGCTGCCCTGGGTCCCGCTCGCGGAGCTGCTGCGCGTCTGCGACGCCGTGGTCCACCACGGCGGCTCCGGCAGCACGCTCACCGGTCTGCAGGCCGGGGTGCCCCAGCTGCTCCTCCCCCAGGGCGCCGACAACTTCGCCGTCGCCGACATCCTCACCGCCACCGGGGCCGCCCTGCGCTCGGCCTCGGCCGACGTGGACACCGCCCTGCTCACCCGCCTCGTCGAGGACCCGGCGCTGCGCGACGCCGCCGCCCGCCTCCGGGCCGACAACGAGGCCCTCCCCACCCCGGCCGCCCTCGTCCCCGACATCGAGGCCCTCGCCGCTGCCCCGCGCTGACCCGGCCCTCCCCGCGGGGTCGGCCCCGCCCCCCGCGGGGGGTGCCGGCGGCGGCGCGGGCCGCGGGCGGACCCGCGGGGGCCCCC
>NZ_JBEPAA010000124.1:0-14500 GCF_040298365.1 Kitasatospora sp. NPDC001603 | reverse complement strand
TACCGCACCGCACTGCGCAACGTGCTGGCCCACAAGGGCCGACTCCTGATGACGGCCCTCGCCGTCATGCTCGGCACCGCCTTCGTCGCCGGCACGCTCGTCTTCACCGACACCCTCGGCAACGCGCTGCGCTCCCAGAGCGCCAAGAGCTACACCGACATAGCCGTCACCATCAGTGACCGCAGCGCCGTCGACCGGGGGTACGACCTCAGCGGCGGG
Source organism: Kitasatospora sp. NPDC001603 (assembly GCF_040298365.1). Taxonomy (NCBI): domain Bacteria; kingdom Bacillati; phylum Actinomycetota; class Actinomycetes; order Kitasatosporales; family Streptomycetaceae; genus Kitasatospora; species Kitasatospora sp. NPDC001603. Next base: position 14,281 of record NZ_JBEPAA010000124.1, on the reverse strand, counting down.
AGCACCACCGACCCCACCCTGACCGAGTCCACCCGCAAGGCGGTCGCCCTGCTGCCCGGCGCCGCCGAGGCCCGCGGCGTGGTCACCGGCTTCGCCGGCATCGCCGACCGCAAGGGCGCACTGATCGGCGACGGCTTCTCGACCACCGGCACCAACTACGTGCCGGGCGCCGACGGCACCGACCCGCGCTACCCGCTCGTCGACGGCCGCGGCCCGCGCGGCTCCGGCGAGGTGGCGCTGGACGTGAAGACCGCCGACAAGGGCGGCTACAAGGTCGGCGACACCGTCCGGGTGGCCGTCAACGGCCCGGTCATGGAGCTGAAGCTCACCGGCACCCTGCACACCAACGACCCGCGCGTCGTCTCCGGCGGCTCGCTCGCCGCCTTCGACACCGCCACCGCCCAGCAGCTCTACCTCAGCCCGGGCCGCTTCGCCGAGATCGACGTCAAGGGCCGGCCCGGCGCCGACGACCGCGCGCTGCTCACCGCCGTCCGGCAGGCCGTCCCGCAGGACGACTCGATCGAGGCGAAGACCGGCCGCGAGCTGGCCGACGAGCAGGACCGGATGATCCAGGAAGGCACCAAGGGCATGAGCGGCGTGCTGCTCGGCTTCGCCGCGATCGCGCTGTTCGTCGGCATCTTCATCATCGCCAACACCTTCACCATGCTGGTCGCCCAGCGCACCAAGGAGCTCGCCCTGCTGCGTGCCGTCGGCGCCAACCGCAGGCAGGTCACCCTCTCCGTGCTGGTCGAGGCGCTGCTGGTCGGCCTGACCGCCTCGGTGGCCGGACTGCTCGCCGGCATCGGCATCGCCACCGGCCTGCGCGCGCTGCTGAACGGACCGATGGAGGCCAACCTGCCGGACGGCCCGCTGGTGGTCGCCCCGTCCACGGTGCTCGTCTCGGTCGCCATCGGAGTGCTGGTGACGGTGCTCGCCGCCTGGCTGCCCGCCCTCCGCGCCTCCCGGATCGCCCCGGTCGCCGCGATGAGCTCGGTCGAGCAGCCGGCCACCCAGAAGAGCCTGCGGGTGCGCAACACGATCGGCCTGCTGTTCGCCGCGGCCGGCGTCGGCGGCCTGCTGGCCGGCGCCGCCGGCAAGGAGGGCAAGCTGGTCGGCGCCGGCGCGGGCGCGCTGCTGATCGGCGTGTTCGTGCTGACCCCGCTGCTGGCCCGGCCGCTGATCGCGCTGTTCGCCCCGCTGCTGCGCAGGCTGTACGGGACGCCGGGCAAGCTGGCCCGCGAGAACGCCGTGCGCAACCCGCGCCGCACCGCCGCCACCGCCTCGGCCCTCACCATCGGCGTCACCCTGATCACCGCGCTGACCGTGATCGGCGCCTCGGTGAACAAGGCCGTGGACGAGGAGACCGAGAACGACACCAAGGCCGACTACACCGTCGCCATGCAGAACTCCTCGATGCTGTCCCCCGAGGTCGCGACGCAGGTCGCCCGGACTCCGGGCGTGAGCGCGATGAGCGTGGTGCGCAGCGTCCTGGTCGGGACCGGCGACGCGGCCGGCACCGGCGACCGCGACGACCGCGAGGTGGTCACCTCGGTGGACGCCGCGACCATCGACCAGCTGGCCACCATCACGGTGAAGGCCGGTAGCGCGGACGCGCTGAAGCGGGGCGAGCTGCTGGTCGGCTCCGGCACCGCCGACCGCCTGCGCCTGAAGCCCGGTGACCCGCTGGCCTTCACCTACCCGGACGGCACCGAGGGCTCGCTGACCGTCGGCGGCGTGCTGGAGGCCGGCACCGCGCTGGCCGGTCTGGTCGCCCCGGACTCCGTGGTCGGCCCGCACGCCGCACCCGGCACCGGACCGCAGAAGGTCCTGGTCAAGGGCGTGAACGGCGCAGACGCCAAGCTGAAGCAGGCCCTGCGCGACGCCACCGGCGGCAACCCGCTGATCGCCGTCAAGGGCGAGAAGGACATCAAGGCGGAGAACCGCCAGCTGGTCACCGCGGTGCTGAACATCATGTACGGCCTGCTGGGGATGTCCGTGGTGATCGCCGTCCTGGGCGTCGTCAACACCATGGCGATGTCGGTGTTCGAGCGCCGCCGGGAGATCGGCATGCTGCGGGCGATCGGCCTGGACCGGCGCGGCATCGGCCGGATGGTCCGGCTGGAGTCGCTGATGATCGCGCTCTTCGGCGGCGTGGTCGGCGTGCTGCTCGGCATCGTGACCGCCTGGGCGGGCACCCGCACGATGGCGGACACCTTCAAGGGCATCACCACGGTGGTGCCGCCGGTCCAGATCCTGGGCTTCCTGGTCGCCGCCGCCGTGATCGGCCTGCTCGCCGCCCTCTGGCCGGCCCGCCGGGCCGCCCGGATGGACATCCTGGGCGCGATCAAGAGCGAGTAGCGCCCCGGGAGGACCACCGACACGCGAAGAGCTCCGCCCGCCGGGAAGGACCCGGCGGGCGGAGCTCTGTGCATGAACGATTCGTCAGCAGTGGGTCCGGTCAGCAGCCGTTGAGGATCGAGGAGAGGGTGCTCTTCTCGGCGGTGTCCACGGAGAGGCCGTAGAAGTACTTCACCTGCACCCAGGCGCGGGCGTAGGTGCAGCGGTAGGAGGTCTGCGGCAGCCAGTGGGCCGGGTCCTGGTCGCCCTTGGAGCGGTTGGAGCTCGCGGAGACGGCCAGCAGCTGCGGGCGGGTCAGGTCGTTGGCGAAGGCCTTGCGCTGGTCCGTCGTCCACGCCCAGGCACCGGAGCGCCAGGCCTCGGCCAGCGGCACCAGGTGGTCGATGTCGAAGGAGGAGGCGTTGGTGGTGGTCGCGTTGTCGTAGACCGAGGACCAGGTGCCGCTGACGGAGGCACAGGCGGAGTCGGTGACCACGCCGCTGCCGTCGCGCTTGAGGACGGTCTCCCGGGTGTTGCAGGTGCCGGCGATGGTGATCCAGTGCGGGAACAGCGTCCGGTCGTAGGTGTCGTCGTGGGTCTCGGCGCCCGTCGCGATGGAGGCCAGGTAGGTGCGGGCCGTCGCGGCCGAGACCGGCGTGGGCAGGGCGGCCTGGGCGGTGCCGGCGCCGGCCAGCAGCGCGGTGAGGGCGAGCAGCAGGGCGCCGAGGGCGGCCGGCAGGGCGCGGTGCAGCGTGCGTATCGCAGGCATACGGGGACTCCAGAGTCGGTGTGAGGGCAGGCGGAAGCCCCCGGGCGGAAGCGGCCCGGGCAGGCAACCAGCATGGCGCGTCGGGGGTTTACGCGGGTAGACCCTGGGATGAACTTTTTGACCGGTGGTCAGCTCGGCGCCGGGTACCGCGCTGGCGCCGCGCCGCGCGGGGCGCGGCCGCACGGCGCTGTGCGGTGCCGTACGCGGTGGGAGCACCGGGCGGGCGGCACGCCGGGCGGCGCCCCCGGGGGTGATGACGGGGATCGGTCCCGCCGCCCTCGCCGTCCTCCTCCTGGCGTACGGGCCGCCGCGGTAGCGCGGCAGTCCGCGGCACCGTGAACGGACGAGACCCCGGACATGCCGAACCGCCCCGTCCGGCGGCGGCCGGGCGGGGCGGTTCGGGTGCTGTGCGGTTGCTGTGCGGGTGGGGGCCGGTGGGCCGTCAGGCGGCGGTCTTCGCCGGTCCGGCGTTCGCGAGCGGCTTGGCCGGGCGGCCGCCGAAGAGACCGAAGAAGATCGCCAGGGTCGGGATCAGGTACGCCGCCCAGACGACCAGCTGGAGGACGGTCGGGTCGGGCTGGAAGTTGAAGACGCCCTTCAGCAGGGTGCCGTACCAGCTGTCCTTGGGGATGGTGCTGCTGATGTCGAAGGCCTGGCTGTGCAGGCCGCCGAGCCAGCCGGCCTCCTGGAGGTCGTGCACGCCGTAGGCGAGCACGCCGGCCGCGACGACGACCAGCATGGCGCCGGTCCAGGTGAAGAACTTCGCCAGGTTGATCCTGAGCGCGCCCCGGTAGAACAGCCAGCCGAGCACCACCGCGGTGGCCAGGCCCAGGGCCGCGCCGATCACGGGGTTGTAGCCGTCGTCGGTGGCCTGCACCGCCGACCAGATGAACAGCGCGGTCTCCAGCCCCTCCCGGCCCACGGCCAGGAAGGAGGTGACCACCAGCGCGAAGGTGCCCATCGCCATCGCCGCGTCCAGCTTGCCGTGCAGCTCGGTCTTCAGGTGCCGGGCGGTGCGCCGCATCCAGAACACCATCCAGGTGACCAGACCGACCGAGATGATCGACAGCGAGCCGCCGAGCGCCTCCTGCGCCTCGAAGCTCAGCTGCGAGGAGCCGAACTGCAGGACGGCGCCGAAGGCCATGCTGAGGACGACGGCCGCCACCACGCCCGACCAGACCGGCAGGAGCTTGTCCTTGCGGCCGGTCTTGACCAGATAGGCGATCAGGATGCAGACGACGAGGCTCGCTTCGAGGCCCTCGCGCAGGCCGATCAGGTAGTTGCCGAACACGCTGGCTCCTGGGGGTGAAGAGGTGGTACGCGGGTGGGCGGGAGCGCCAGGTCAGCCGAAGAGGGCCTGGCCCCACCACTCGCCGGGCTTGCGGACGCCCGCCGGGCAGGCGAAGTGGGCGGAGCCGACGTGCTGGATGTACTCGTTGAGCTTGTCGCTGGAGGCGAGGCGCTGCTGGAGGGGGACGAACGCCTTGCGGCTGTCCCGCTGGTAGGCGAGGAAGAACAGGCCCGCGTCCAGGCGGCCGAGGCCGTCGGTGCCGTCGGTGAAGGAGAAGCCGCGGCGCAGGATCATCAGGCCGTTGTTGCTGTCCGGGTGGGCCAGGCGCACGTGGGAGTCCTCGGGCATCGCCTTGAGGTCCGGCGCGTCGTGCTCCTTGGGCTTGCCGTACGGCGCGCCCTCGCCCTTGGTGCGGCCGAAGACGTCCTCCTGCTCCTTGAGCGAGGTACGGTCCCAGGTCTCGATGTGCATCCGGATCCGGCGGGCGACCAGGTAGGAGCCGCCGGTCATCCAGTCCGGGCCCTCGCCGGGGGCGACCCAGACGTGCTCGGCGAGCTTCGCCGTGTCGCTGCCGGCGATGTTGTGGGTGCCGTCCTTGAACCCCATCATGTTGCGCGGGGTCTGCGCGTCCGGGGTGGTCGAGGACGTCTTGCCGAAACCGAGCTGCGACCAGCGGATGTTGACCGTGCCCATGCCGATCCGGGCCAGGTTGCGGATCGCGTGCACGGCGACCTGCGGGTCGTCGGCACAGGCCTGGACGCAGAGGTCGCCGCCGCTGCGCTGCGGGTCGAGCTTGTCGCCCTTGAAGTTCGGCAGGTCGATCAGGGCCTCGGGGCGCCGGGCCTTGAGGCCGAACCGGTCCACGCCGTCCTTCTCGAACAGGCCGGGGCCGAAGCCGATGGTGAGGGTGAGCCGGGAGGCGGGCAGGCCCAGGGCCTCGCCGGTGTCGTCCGGCGGTGCCTCGGGCAGGCCGCTGGCGGCGCCGGTGCCGACCTCGCGCCCGCCCGTCATCGCGGCGGCGGCCTTGGTCCACTCCTTGAGCATCTTCACCAGCGACTCGCGGGTGGCGGAGGCCGAGACGTCGAAGGAGGCGAAGTGCAGCCGGTCCTGGACGGGGGTGGCGATGCCCGACTGGTGCTCGCCGTAGAAGGGGATGTTCGCGGGGGCGGCCGCCGGCGCGGGGGTGTCGTCGTCCTGCCGGGTGGCGGCGGCCACCGAGCCGACCCCGGCGGCACCGATCGCGACGCCCGCGCCCGCCCAGCCGATCACGGCCCGGCGGCTGATCGGGCCGCGGTCGGCACCGCCCCGCCCACTCGCGGTGGCGTCGGCGTCGGTGCCGGCCGGCGTCCCGCTCTGCTGCTGGTTCTCGGCGTCCATCGACGGGCGGCCCTTCTCTGCGCTGACTCACGGATGCCGTGGCGGCCACGGGGGCCGCCACGGCGATGTGGTGGAGGCTAACCCGGCTACGGGAGCCGACACCTCCTGGGGTCCTGCTTGTCGACCGGTACTGCGGGTCGACCGTTACTTGACGACGACCGCGGCGGCCAGCTTCGACAGCGGCTCGCCCAGCGAGTTCACCGCGTCGGAGAAGGTCTTGCGCTCGGCCTCGGTGACCTTGTCGTAGGAGGTGTAAGCGCCGTCGGCCTGCTTGTACTTGGCCAGCAGCGCCTGGATCGCGGTGAACTCCGCGTCCAGGGTCTTGGCCAGCTCGGCGTCCTTCTCCAAGGCGACCGGCTTGAGCAGCTCGTAGGCCTTCTGCGCACCCTCGACGTTGGCGGCGAAGTCCGCCAGGTCGGTGTGGCTGTAGCGGTCCTCCTCGCCGGTGATCTTGTTGGTGGCGACCTCGTCCAGCAGCTCCTTGGCGCCGTTGGCCATGCTGGTCGGGGTGATCTCGGCCCCGGGGATCTTCTTCTGCCAGTCCTTCAGGTCGGCCACCAGCTGGTCGGCGAGCTTCTTCTCGTCGTCACCGATCTTGGCGTCGGCGAAGAGCGACTTCTCCAGCTTGTGCCAGCCGGTCCACTCCTGCCCCGGCTCCAGCTTGTCCTCGCGGGTGTCGGTCTTCGGGTCGACGTCACCGAAGCTCTCGGCGACCGGCTCGGTGCGCTCCCAACCGGTGCGGGACGGGGCGTAGAGCGGCTTGGCCTTCTCCACGTCGCCGGACTTGATCGCGGCGGCGAACGCCTCGACGGCCGGGATGGTGGCGTCGGCCTGCTCCTGGGCGTACGTGCGGTAGGCGTCGACGGCCGCGGTCAGCCGCGGGTCGGTCGAGGCGCCCGAGGCGGCGGCGTCACCGGTGACGGTGATCTTCTGACGGATGCCGTCGCCGACCATGCCCGGCTTGCAGGCGACCTCGTACGAGCCGGCCTTGATCTCGGCGTTGATCGACGCCTTGGTGCCGGGGCCGATGTTCTCGCGCTCGGTGATGATCTTGTCACCGTCGCCGTAGACGTAGACCTCGGTGGTCTTCGAACCCTTGTTCGCGATGTCGATCACGACGTGGCCGGCCGGGAAGGTCGTCTTGGAGACCTCACAGGCGGTGTCGGTGGCGTTCACCTTCACGGCGTCGGCCGAGGCCTTGTCGTCCTTCTTCTGCGAGCAACCGGCCAGCGCGGCGGTCGCCACGGCGAGGGTGAGCAGCGCGGCGGCAGTGGAACGACGGGCGGACATGAGGGCTCCAGCGGGAAGGCAGACGGTTCAGGGCATGACTGAGGGTGGGTACGGAACCGGGGTCACCGGCTCCCCCCACCCACTTAGCTAAGGCATACCTTAGGGATATCTGATTTCGCCGTCTACACCGGGGTCGACTTCGATCCCCGCAGGTGGGGATGGGCCGGGCGGTCGGGGTGCCGTCAGCGCACCGACCGATTCCGGCCACCACCGACCGGCCGCCCTCAGCGACGCGGGCCCTCCTCGGCTCCTGGTCTCCTCGGTTCCTGTCCTCAGCGGCTCCTGCCCTCAGCGGCTCCTGCCCTCAGCGGCTCCTGCCCTCAGCGGCTCCTGCCCTCAGCGGGCAGTCTCCTCAGCCGCCGGGCGTGCGGCGGGCGGCCGCGCGGGCGCTCCAGCGGCCCTCGTGCCGGCTGATCCGGATCGGGTGGCCGAAGCAGGCGCTCACCAGCTCGGTGGTCATCACCTCGTCCACCGGCCCGGCCCCGACGCACTCGCCGTCACGCAGCAGCAGCGCGTGCGTGGTGCTCTCCGGCAGCTCCTCCAGGTGGTGCGTGACCAGCACGCTGGCCAGCTCGGGGTGCTGATGGCGCAGCAGGTCCAGGCTGTCGAGCAGCAGCTCGCGGGCCGTGAGGTCGAGCCCGGTGGCGGGCTCGTCGAGCAGCAGCAGCCGGGGACTGGGCATCAGGGCGCGGGCGATCAGGGCCCGGCCGCGCTCCCCCTGGGAGAGGGTGGGCCACGGGGACTCCGCCATGGCCGTCATGCCGAGGGTCTCGATCAGTCGTTCGCAGCGGTCGAGCTCCTCGGGGGACGGCTTGCGGTGCAGGTCCGGTTCGATGGTGTTGGTGAGGCCGGTCAGCACCACCTCGCGCACGGAGAGCGGCGAACGCAGCGGGTGGCGCGGGTTGACGTGACCGAGGTGGGCACGCAGCTCGCGGATGTCGACCCGGCCGAGCCGGCGGCCCAGCACGTCGACCGTGCCCCGGGTGGGGTGGGAGACCGCGCCGAGCAGCGCCAGCAGCGTGGACTTGCCGGCGCCGTTGGCACCGAGCAGCGCCCAGTGTTCGCCGGGCTCGATGGTGAGGTCGATCCCGCGCAGCAGGTAGCGGCCGTCCCGGACGACGTCGACGTCCCGGGTGCGCAGCAGCGGGCCGGCGGGCAGCGGTTCGGACGTGCTCATGGCGGGCGGGCCTCCGTGGGATCGGCGCCGGACAGGGTGCGGGCGCGGCGCCGCACCGGGCGGGCTGGCACCGGCCGTCCGCGTGCAGAGTACAACCGTCGGAGCGGCGGCGGCCCGGAGTGTCCGAGGTGTGGACCGGCTCCGGCGGTCGCCCCGCTCCGGGGCGCGTGGGGGCGGGCCGGGGCGCGGACCGACCGGCCGGTCCGCACGCCCCTGTTCGTGGCGGGCGGTTGGCGGGAGGATCGGAGCGGAGCACGATGCGAAGGGGGCTGGACGGATGGGGTGGGACGCGGAACCGGCGGGGCGCGCCGGAACGCTGCACGGGCGGTTCGAGGAGCAGGCGCGCCAGACGCCCGACGCGGTCGCCGTCCGCTGCGGCGCGCGGGAACTGACCTACGGTGAGCTGGACGCGCGGGCGGACCGGCTGGCCCGCCACCTGGCGGCGGCCGGGCTGGAGCCCGGCGGCCGGGCCGCGGTGGCGCTGGGCCGGGGCACCGAAGTGTTCGTCGCCCTGCTCGCGGTGCTGAAGGCCGGTGGCGCGTACGTACCGCTGGAGCCGGGGGCGCCCGACCCGCTGCTTCGCCATGTGCTCGCGGAGGCCGATCCGGCCGTCGTGGTGACCGAGGAGAGCCACCGGGTGCGACTGACGGACGCCGGCGGACGGGCCGTCGTCTGCGTGGACGCGCCGGCCGGGACGGGCGAGGCGGCGACGGTCGGAGCGGGCGAGGCGGCGACGGCCGGAGCGGGCGAGAAGGTCGGAGCCGTCGGGGCTGTCGGGGCCGGCGCCGCAACCGAGGCGGTCACCGCGCTGCCCACCGGTCCGCCGGTGGTGGCCACCGGCCCGGACGACCTCGCCTGCGTCTTCTTCACCTCCGGATCGACCGGACTGCCCCGGGGCGTGCTGATCGAGCACCGCAACCTGCTGGCCGCCTACCGCGGCTGGCGCTCGGTCTACGGGCTCCGCGCCTCCGACCGGATCCTGCAGACGGCGAGCCTGGAGTTCGACGTCTTCACCGCGGACTGGGTGCGCGCGCTCTGCACCGGCGCCACCCTGGTGGTCGCACCGCGCAACCTCACCCTGGACCGCAGCGCCGACATCGCCGACCTGCCGGCCCTGGTCGCCGCCGAGGGCATCACCGTGCTGGAGCTCAACGTCCGCACGGCGCGCCGCCTGCGGACGCACCTCGCGGCCTCGGGCGGGGCGCTGACCGGTGTGCGGCTGCTCACCGTGGGCGCCGAGAAGTGGTACCTGGACGAGCAGTTGGGCCTGCAGGGGCTGCTCGGGGCGGACGTCCGGGTGCTGAACGTGTACGGCCTCGCCGAGGCCTCCGTGGACAGCAGCTACTTCGACGCGGCCGGGGCGACCGGCGGCGAGGGCAGCGAGCGGGTCTCGCTGGTCGGCCGGCCGTTCCCGGGCGCCCGGGTCCATGTGCTCGGCCCGGACGGCGAGCCCGCCCCGAGCGGGACGGTCGGCGAGATCGCGGTCGCCGGCGCGGGCCTGGGCCGGGGCTACCTCAACCGGCCCGAGGAGACGGACCGCCGGTTCCGGCCCGCGGCCTTCGACCCGGACGGCCGGGTCCTGCTGACCGGCGACCTCGGGCGGATCCGCGCGGACGGCGTACTGGAGTTCACGGCCCGCGCCGAGGCCGTGGTGGGGCCGGTCGGCTCCGCCCGGGCCGCCGCCGTGGTCGAGCGGGTCACCACGGCCGCGGCCGCCGAGGGCGTACTGCGCTCGCACCCGGCGGTCCGGGAGGCCGCCGTCGCCGAGGTGGAGCCGGAGCCCGGGCGGCGGGCGCTGGTCGGGTACGCGGTGACCGACCCGGAGGCCGAAGGGGCGGACGCGTGGTCGCTCTCCGCCTACCTGACGAAGCGCCTGCCCGCCGGCGACCTGCCCACCGCGGTGGTGCCGCTGTCGGCGCTCCCCCGCACCAGGGCCGGCAAGCTCGACCGCGGCTCCCTGCCGCTGCCGGCGCCGCGCGACTCCACCGGCCCCCGGGCCGGGAAGGCCGGCGCGGGCGGCTCGGCCGGTCACAAGGGCGCCGGCTTCAAGGGCGCGGGCGGGCCCGCCGGCTCCGGCCGGGCGGCCGGCGCCGGCGGGCCCGGCCTGTCTGGCTGCGGCTGGCTCCTCGTCGCCCTGCCCTTCGCCTTCGCGGCCTGGCTGCTCACCGACTCCCTCTGGCCGGGCTCCACCGACCTGTCCCGGGTGCCGGACCCCTTCGCCTCCTACTTCCACGCCCTGTACATCGCCGAGTGGCTCTCGTTCGGGCTGGGCGCGGCGTTCCTGCTGGCCGGGTGGCCGATGCTCACCGCGCACGGCAGGCCGCGGGGACTCACGCTCGCCACCCACCTGTCGGTGTTCTGGCTGCTGGCCTCCTGGTGGCCGCAGGACAACCTGTACCGGACCAGCTCACCGGTGGACTGGTCGCGGCAGTCGCTCCTGGTCTACGTCTTCAACGTCGCGCTGATGCTCGCGGCCGTGGTCGTGGTCCGCTTCCTCGCCTGGCACCCGCCGTCCGCGCGGAGGTGAGGCGGCGGCGGGTCGAGGCACCCCGGCCCGGCCGGTCCGGCACCCCTCAGCGCAGGGCCTCGAACATCCGGCCCAGCGCGTGGTTCCCGGCTCCGATCAGCGCCTGCGCGGCCTCCAGCGCCTCGGCCTCGCGCGCGGCGAGGGCCAGTCCGACGGCGGGCTCCGGCTCGTAGCCCGCCGCCGCGACCAGCGGCAGGACGGTCACGCCGAGGCGGGCGCAGCGCGGGCGCAGCCGGTCCAGGTGGTCGTGGAGCGCCTCCTGGGAGATCCGGGCGCCGAGCGGCAGCGCGTCCAGGGTGCGGACCAGGTGGCCGGGGCCGCGGACCAGGTCCAGCCGGGCCCGCAGCACGAAGGCGATCGCCGGGCCGGTGAGCCGCAGGTTGATCTCGGTGGGGGCGAGCCGGCGGTCCCGGTCGGTGACGAAGTCGACGTCGTACCAGCCCCGGTGGCCCTCGGCGGCGAGCCGCTCGCCGACCGCGAGGCCGAACCGTTCGGCGATCGCCACCGCGCCGACCGGCACCACCCCCGGGCCGACCGTCACCCCCTGGTAGCGGGTTCCGTGCACCGCCATCTCGCCGACGCCGACCGGGTGGACGCGGCCGTCGTCGCCGACCACCGCGTCGAAGGTGAGGTCGCGCAGCCGGTCGGCGCGGCCGCCGTCGATGTACTCCTCCAACAGCACGTCCCCACCGGGCGCCGGCAGTTCGGCCCCGGTCAGCCGGCGCAGCAGGGCCCGGCCGCCGCCGGCCGCGAACACGTCCTGCGGGGTCACCACGACCGTCCCGTAGCCGCCGACGCCGTGCGGGCTCTTCAGCACGGTGGTGAGGCCGCGGCTCGCGCGGGCGGTCAGCCGGCGGGCGGCGCGGCGCCGGGAGCCCGGCTGCTCCTGGTGGGGGACGACGATCCCGTGGTGTTCCGGGGCCAGTTCGGTGAACAGGGCGTGCGCGGCGGCCTTGGACTCGTAGCGCCGCACGGCCGCCAGCTCCGCGCCCTCGCCCTGGGCCGCCGTCCGTCCCCACGGCAGCACCGGGAGACCGGCGGTGGCGATCCGCTCCGCCAGGGCCGGCCGGTCGGCGAGGGCCTGGGCGAGCGTCCGCTCCGGCGCGATCCCGCTGTACAGCTCGACCGGCCCCCACTCCAACTCCCGTGCGAGCCAGTCGATCCAGGCCCGCTCGACCTCGCCCGGCAGGACCAGCAGCGCGGGCTCGGGGCTGTAGCAGCTCGCCATCCCGGCGTAGTGGTGTGCCTGCCGCAGGCGCCGGGACCGCTGGTCCGGGTCCGTCCCCGGCGCGAGGAACTGCTCGTTGAAGTCGGCGACGTTCCCGAGGTGCACCGCCCGCCGCCCGCCCGTCCAGGCGCCCAGCCATCCGTCCATCCCGCGAGCGTACGGGCCGGCGGGACCGCCCGCAGGGGATCGGCGACACCGGGCGACGGCGCTCGCACTCGGTCCCGCGGGGAGGGGCAGTCGGAGGGGCGGGTCAGGGGCACAGGTCAGCGGCACCGGCCAGCGGCACCGGCCAGAGGCACCGGTCAGCGGCACCGGTCAGCGGCGCGGGAGGCCGGTGCCGGCGGGGGCCGAACCCTCCGCATGCAGAGCGGCCAGTTCACCGTTGGCGAAGGCGCGGCGTCAGAGGTACCGGGTCGTCACGGTGGGCTCCCGCGCCATTTGTTCACTACCTATCAAGTTCGATCAGGACAGAACACGGAATGGTCAAGGTCTCTTCAAGCCTCTAGCCAACGTTGTCAGTTCACCGTCAAACTCTGACCCAGCTCGTATCCCTGCAGCTACCCCCGACTGGAGTCAGAGTGAGCCCCATCTCCTCTCACCGCCGCAAGCTCGCGGCCGGAGCCATAGCGGTCACCGCCGCACTCGTGGCCGCCACCTTCCAGACCGCCACGGCGTCGGCCGCCCCCACCGACCACGCCGCCGCGATCGCCCAGGCCAGGGCCAACGTCACCCACAACGCAGGGGTGTTCGGCTTCGGCGACGGCCAGGACCTCCAGGTCAAGGACGTCATCATCGACGCCGACGGCACCCAGCACGTCCGCTTCGACCGCACCTTCCAGGGCCTGCCCGTCGTCGGCGGCGACCTGGTCGTGCACCAGGACGCGCGCGGCCGGCTCAAGGACTCCTCCCGCGCCGCCGCCCACGAGGCCGCGGTGGCGTCCATCGTCCCGAAGGTCCCGGCGCAGACCTCCGCGAGCCGCGCCCTCCAGTCCGCGCCGTCCATCGGCTCCGCGACCAGCTCCCCCGAACTGGTCGTCTGGGCCGCCGACGGCACGCCCCGCCTCGCCTGGAAGACCACCGTCGCCGGTGTCGGCGACCACGGCCAGCCCGCCGGGAAGGTCGTCGTCACCGACGCCTCCACCGGCGAGCAGATCGAGAGCTACGACTCCGAGCACCAGGCCACCGGCACCGGCCACTCCGAGTACACCGGCGACATCACCATCGACACCACCGCGCAGTCCGGCGGCTTCGCGCTGATCGACCCGGTGCGCAAGCACACCACCAGGGACGCGCACAACGTCTCCGCGGGCTCGCTCAAGGCGAGCTCCGGCACGCTGTTCACCGACACGGACAACACCTGGGGCGACGGGAAGAAGTTCTCCACCGACCGCGCCACCGCCGCCGTCGACGCCCACGCCAACACCGCCTGGACGTACGACTACTACAAGAACACCTTCGGCCGCAGCGGCATCAAGAACGACGGCAAGGGCGCCACGGTCTTCGTGCATGTCGGCACCGACTGGGACAACGCCCAGTGGTCCGACAGCTGCTTCTGCATGATGACCGGTGACGGCGACGGCTCCAAGGACCCGGAGCAGGTCGACCTCGACACCATGGGCCACGAGATGACCCACGGCGTCACCAGCGCGACCGCCAACCTGCGCTACAGCGGCGAGTCCGGCGGCCTCAACGAGTCCACCAGCGACATCTTCGGCACCATGGTCGAGTGGTACGCCAACAACAAGGTGGACACCCCCGACTACCTGTTCAGCGACCAGTCCACCCCGCCGTGGCTGCGCCGGATGGACAAGCCCTCGCTGGACGGCGGGTCCGCCGACTGCTGGACCAGCAAGGTCGGGCAGCTCGACGTGCACAACTCCTCGGGCGTCGGCAACCACTTCTTCTACCTCGCCAGCGAGGGCAGCGGCAGCAAGACCATCAACGGGTTCACCTACAACAGCCCCACCTGCAACCAGTCCACGGTGACCGGCATCGGCAACCAGAAGGTCGCCAAGATCTGGTACCGCGCGCTGACCGTCTACATGACCTCCACCACCAACTACAAGGCCGCGCGCACCGCGACCCTGAGTGCGGCGAAGGACCTGTACGGCGCGACCAGCACCGAGTACAAGGCCGTCGCGGCCGCCTGGAGCGCCGTCGCGGTCAGCTGACGACCCGCTCCGCGCACCAATGGCGGCCCGGGGGCCCCGGGGGGCGCCCGGGGCGGGGGCGCGCCCGCCGGGGCCCGCCCCGCGGGAGGGCCCCCCCCGGGGGGACCCCCCGGG